>CAUQRE010000011.1:0-10828 GCA_963520315.1 uncultured Campylobacter sp.
GCGATGATCTCGGCGGGCACTTTTAGCCGTTTGGCAAAGAGCATACCTAAAATCCCGCTTAAAAAAGAGACGATAAGAGTGGCGACGCTGATGTTAAAAAATCCCATCTGCATGATCCAAAAACGGCTAGCGTGCGCAAATGCCGCAAGCAGCGCGCAAAATGCGAGAGTCCTTTTTGGCGGAGAGCTAGCGTAGGCAAAGCCAAGCCCCGCCACCGCGGCAAAAGCACCGTCTATGAGAGTCGCGGTCAAAAGCTCAAACATGTAAAATCTCCGCATTGCTAAGCGAGAGCGTGATATAGACGCCCACTGCTATGCAAAGTATCAGGATACCTGTACTCACAGCCCTGCTGATGCCTACTAGCGTGTTGTCGTTTAGGATATCAAAGACCGAGTTTATGAGAAAAACGCCCGGCATCAAAAAGAGTATCGACGAGCCGATCGCCACGTCGCTAGTGTGCGTAAAGCCGTAAAATACGCCAAGATAGGCGATAAAAGAGACGACAAACGAGACCAGGACGTACTGGATTTTTAAATTTACGCCCATTTTAGCAAGCGCAAATCTAAGGCTATATCCCAAGAGCGTCGCAAAAAATACGCATACGACCGAGCCCGCATCGCCGCCAAAAAGTCTGCAAAACGCCGCATTTGCAAGGCTGATCAAAATAAGCGAACTTGCAAATTTATTCGCCCCGATGCGCATGACGCCCTCAAACTGCTCTTTGGCCTCATCTAAGCTCAAATTTTCATCCAAAATCCGCCAGCTAAGCGACGAAAGCTCGGAAATACGGTTAAAGCTCACCTGCCCTAGCGGGATCTTTTTCACGTAGGTTCGGCGCAGGGAGTTGTCGGCCGAGTCCATGACGCTAATCGTAAAATACTTCACGAAAATCGTCACGCTAACGTCGTATCCGTAGCGCCTAGCGACGCGGTCTACGCACTTCTCGACGCGCGCGGTGTAGGTGCCCGCGCTCACCATCGCCGTCGTGTAATCAGAGAGAAAATCGGTTAAAATTTGGATGTCGGGCTTTGCGCTCATTTTTGGGTGGTTTTAAATTTGATAAAAAACAAAGCAAGCTGCGCAAACAGCATCAGCTTCATCGTCCATTCGCTAGCCGCGTGCATCTGCGCAAACTCGGCCGTCTGCGTCGCCGCCTCGCCCGCAGCCTGCGCGTCCATGACAAAAGGCGTGAAGTAAAACGCAAACGAGAGCGCGAGGGCTAAATTTATCGCGCAAAGCATACCCGTGCTAAATTTAGCGGCGAATTTGACGCTGGATCTAAACAAAGCAAGCTCGCAAAGCGCGATCAGGACGCTAACGGCTAGCAAGGCGTAGTTAAATTTAACAAAAATCGTAGCCATGAGTTTGCCGCTTTGAAAATGCGTAAGTACGCCATCGCCAAGGACGCTCTGCGGAT
The DNA here is from genome assembly GCA_963520315.1 of uncultured Campylobacter sp. Classification (GTDB taxonomy): domain Bacteria; phylum Campylobacterota; class Campylobacteria; order Campylobacterales; family Campylobacteraceae; genus Campylobacter_A. Next base: position 1,418 of record CAUQRE010000011.1, read on the forward strand.
AAAAAATCGTCGGCGCAACCAGAGCGCCCAGAGCCAGCTCCGTGCCGATGAGCGCGCCAAGAAGCAAAAAATAAACGCTTTTCATGATTTTCCTTTTTTTTGATTTACTGCACGCATTTTAGGGTTAGGGCGTTTAAATTCGGCTAAATTTAGGCGCAAATTCGGCAAAAATGCTTGTTTAACACGGTAAATTTAGCGCTAGCACCGCGTAATTTAACGCGTTTAGAAATTTAATCCTGCTTCGCGCTCGTTTTATCTATATAAAATTTCGCGCTTTCCGTGCGCCACGCGCCGTAGGGAAGCTTGGCTTGCATCGATAGATGCAGTACGCCCTTGATACATTTGCCATCTTGCTTGTCGATAGATAACGCCCTAGACCTACCTACGTCCACGCATTCGCCGCTTTTGGCCGAGTAGCCTATCTCCAAAATGCCAGACAGCACGCTATCCATAGCCTGTCTATAAAGCGTAACGACGTTTACGCGCCCGAGCTTAAAATGATCGTAACTCCAGTTAGCTAGCCTTTGATAGCCCGAGTTTAACGCGGTTTGCACGCATTTTTCGCCCTCGCCGCAAAGCAAAGCCGCAAGCGCCCAGTAGTCGCGGTCGCCGTTAGCTAAGCGCTGCAAACACCTCTGCGTCCACTCGGGGCTATCAGCGCCTAGTTCCGTCCTGTAAGGCTTTAGCGAGTTTTGCAGATACCCGCACTCGTGCAGCGCGCCGAGCAAATTTATCCGCGCGTCGATGCCAGAAAGGTCGCGGCCAAGGTAGGCCGCAGCGACGCAAACCGCGAACTCGCCTTTGCTTTTTGCTTTTGATTCCAGATTTTTTAGCTTCGTTTGGATGCTCATTTTATTCCTCTCCGTTTAAATTTAGCAGTTTTTGCGCTGGCGCCCGGCTTTGCTAGCTAAAACGCCGATAAAGCGCGGTAAATTTCGCACTCAAACCGCGCGCAAATTTAGAAATTTGCAAATATATTTTTAGCGACGAATCCGCGGTCAAATCCGGCTAAATCCTTGTAAAACTCCGCCTCGAAGCCGTTAAATTTAAGCGCATTTCGCATGCTTTCTTTTTGGTCGTAGCCCATCTCGCAGGCTAGGTATTTTACGCCGCGATTTCGCGCTAGAAGCACGATATTTTTTAAAATTTCATCGCCTTTTGCGCCGCCAAATAGCGCCTCGTGCGGCTCGTTTAGTACGAATTTATCAAGCTTGTAGTCCTGAGCGATATATGGCGGATTTGAGACGAGCAGGTCAAACCGTCCGCAAATTTGATCTAGATACGCGCATTTTACGAACTCTATCCTATCCTCTACGCCAAATTTCGCGGCGTTCTCGCGAGCTAAATTTAACGCATCGTCGCTGATATCTGAGGCTATGATTTTGGCGTTTGAGTTTAGCGCGAGGCAAATGCTTATTATCCCGCTTCCGGTTCCGATCTCGGCGACTAGGGGCGGTTCGTTTCTCGCTGGTAAATTTGATAAGATCTCGAGCGATTTTTCGACTAAAATTTCAGTCTCCGGGCGCGGGATCAAGACGCCCTTTTTTACGTTAAATGTAAGTCCGTAAAAGCCCGCCTCGCCCGTGATATATTCTAGCGGCTCGTAGTTTTCATACCTTTTAACTAGGGTAAAATAGCCGCTCTCATCAAATTCTTTTTTTTGATTTAAAAATATCCATTCAATGCTTACATCAAGATAGTTCATAAGCAAAATTTTAGCCACTCTGCTTGGATTTTGGCAAAGTAAGCTTAGCCTTAAACTAGCCTCTTTAAGAGCCTCTTCAATTTTCATTTTCCAGCTCGTTTATACGCTCAAAAAGGCTTGGGTGCGAATGATAGACGAACGCGTAGAGCGGATGGGCCTTCGGGAAGGCCTTGTTTTCGCTGCCTAGCTTTTTTAGCGCGCTTATCATGTCGTCTTTGTTTGAAAGCTCGCCTGCGAATTTATCGGCGCCAAATTCGTTTGCGCGGCTAAAATACGAACTCACAGGCGAAAATAAAAACCCGAAAATCGGCGAAAAAAGCAGTAAAAATACGATCACTCCGCCGCCTGCCGGGCTGAGCCCCAGCGCGTCGTACGCCGCGTCAGGGATGTTGCCGAATATAAAAAACATCGCAAAAAGCATAACCGCGCTTAGAGCGATCATTTTTAGGATATCTTTGTGCTTAAAGTGCCCGAGCTCATGCCCCAAAACGGCGATTATCTCGGCAAGACTTAGCTTTTTAACGAGCGTGTCGAAAAGCACCACGCGTTTAGTTGCTCCAAGGCCGCCGAAATAGGCGTTTAAACGGTTGTCGCGCTTGCTGGCGTCTATCGTAAAAACGCCGCTACTTTTAAATCCGCACTGCGCTAAAAGCCCTTCTATACGGCTTTTTAGCTCGCCCTCTTCTAGCGGCTGCATCTTGTTAAAGATAGGCGCGATGAGCGTGGGGTAGATGAGATTTATAACAAGCGCGACTGCGAAACTCAGCAAAAATGCCCAAAACCACCAAAAATCGCCCAAAAATCTAATGCAAAGCAGCACCAGCCACACAAACAGCGTGCCAAACACCAGCGTGAGCGCGAGCGTTTTAAGCAGATCAAGCGCGAAAATTTTAGGCGTTACGTTTGAAAAGCCGAGCTTTTTATCTTTAACGAAGGTTTCGTAGATATTTAGCGGCAGCTCCAGCAGCGACGAGATGATCAAAAAGCCCATCACAAAGATGATATGATCTCTCAGCTCTCCCGTTTTATAGGCATGCCCCGATATCGCGCCAAGCCCCCAGCACGCCCACATCATAAATATCGCGGCGTGATAAAAAAGGCTTGCTATCTCAAATTTTTGATTCGTTATCGCTGCGGCGGCGGCGGTTTCATACTCCCCCTGCTCTAGCACGACGGCCGGCTTTTTAGCCTCTTCGCGGATAAAATTTATCTGCAAAATCGCCAAAATCGCCTTTGCGGCGACGTAAAAAAAGTAAATACCGAGTAAAAAATAAAACATATCTTCCCTTAAATTTTATAAAGGCTAAAGCAGCCGTAGTCGGTGCGCACGGCCAAAAATTCCTCGCCGTTTATGCGCTCAAATTTCGCCTCGCAGCGCTTCACGACGTACGAGAGCTCAAAGCTAAGCTGCAAATTTCCGCTTTTTAGATCGATGATGCGGGCTTTGTCGTAGCTAATTAGCGCGAGTCTCGAACCGTCCTTGCTAACGCAAATCTTCTGAGCCTTGGCACACTCGCCCCGCATCCACGCGGGAGTTTGCCGCGAGCCTGCGGCGTCAAAACAGACTAGGCCGCCCTCATAATACTCCCTGCCCAGCAGCGAGCCGTTTTTCAAAAAGCAAACATCGCTAACCGCTCCGAAGTCCTCTTTTATCTCGTTTAAAATTTCTCCGTTTAGCGTGCTTAAAATTTTGATCTCGTTTTGTTTGCAGCTTAGAGCCAGCCTCATACCGTCCGTGCTAAGCGCTATGCAAAACGCAGCTCCGCAGCCCGAGTCCGTTTCGTATTTGCCAAGAGACGAAAAAACCCCGTCTTTTAAAAGATAAATTTGACCGTAAGCCGCAAATGCCGCCGTTTCGCCGGACGCGCAAACGCAGCTCGTAATATCGCCGTTTCTTTTTATTTTCAGCTCTTTAAAGACGTTTGTAAATTCGCCCGTTTGTGGGTTAAATTTAAAAATATCGTGATCTAAGTCCAGTAGCAAATTTTCGCCCGCGCGCTCAGCCTGCCATGCAAGCGGCTTTGGCAGGAGGATCTGCTGCTTTACGGCGCCGCTTGCGTCCAGCCTGATGAGAAAATCGTCCAGCGCGCCGCCCTCTTTGTAGCCGCCGCATTTATAGACGAAAAGCTCGCCTTCCGCGTCCGCAAAGGCTAGCGCGCCCGTGTATCCGCCGCCGATATAGACGTGTAAACTCGCCTCACCAGCTTTGGCGTCGCTGTTTTGCAGGACGTAGCCCTTCTTTAGGCTCTCCCACTCCTTTTTCGCGCAGGCTTTTTGCGCCTCGTCTGTGCTGGCAAACTCTTTTTGCGTCTGTCTCATTTTGCCGTTTTTGATGCTCTCGCTAAGTAGAATTTGACCCTCTACGCGCAAATTTAGGCGATCGCCGTTAGCTAAATTTACGAGATTTTTCATCAAATTTACTTTAAAAAATTATCGTAAAACGAGCTGATAAAAAGCACCAAAATGATAAACGGAACGACGAATTTGATATACCAAAACCAGATGTTTACGAGTTTTGCATATTTTTCGCTGCCCTGCATTATCTCGCGTTTTGCTTCGTCTTTTAGCACCCAGCCTACAAATATCGCGCATCCTAGCGAAGTCAGCACGAAAAATATCGTAGCGCTGATGGCGTCGTATGCGTCAAAGATATTTTTACCGAAAATTTTAACGTCAGAAAGCAGATTCGTAGCCATCAAGGACGGTAAATTTCCAAATATAAATATCGTGCCTAGAACCAGCAAAATCGCGCTTTTGCGCTTGATTTTAAATTTCTCCTGAAGCGTCGTAATGATAACCTCGTAGATCGGCAGCGAGGTCGTGAGCGCAGCGATCATCAATAGCGCAAAAAATGCCACCGCGAAAAATCCGCCAAAAGGCATATGCGAAAAAACGATCGGCAAGCTCTTAAACACGAGGCTTGGGCCGCTGTCGGGAGATACGCCGTAGCTAAAGAGCGACGGAAATATCATAAAGCCCGCAAGCACGGCGATGAGGGTGTTTAGGATACCCGTGATGATAGAGATTTTAACCAGCCCTTCGTCCTTTTTAACGAAGCTTGAAAGCGTGATCATCACGCCAAAACCAAGCGAAAGCGCGAAAAATACCTGCCCCAAAACCTCGACGAAAAGCTTTAAATTTATCTTTGAAAAATCTGGCGTGAGGTAAAATTTAACCCCCTGCGCCACGCCATCTAAGGTTAAGTTTTTTACGATCATCACGATCATCAGCACGAAAAGTAGCGGCATGAGGTACTTCGCCGAGCGTTCTATGCCGCCGACCGCGCCCTGCACCAAGATCGCGTAGTTTACGAGTACGAACACAAGCGTCGCAAAGCTAATAGCCAGCGGATCGCTCACGATATTTTGCTCATAAAACGCGCTCGTAGCCTCAAAGCTAAGCACCTGCGAGAGATCGAGCATACCAAATGCGATCTGCGCGATGTAGTTTAGCACCCAGCCGCCGATAACCATGTAGTAGGCCATGATGCCAAATGCCCCAAGCAGCCCCATCCAGCCCACGATTTTCCATACCGGATTTATATTTTTACCGCCGAATGCGTCCACGGCGTTGCATTTTAGGCGTCTGCCGATCGCATTTTCAGCCAAAATCATCGGTATACCGATCACGATCATCGCGATACAAAACACGAGTACGTAGGCGCCGCCGCCGTTTTGCCCGACCAGATACGGGAAGCGCCACGTCGCGCCAAAGCCCACGGTCGCGCCCGCAACCGCCAAAATATACGTTACCTTCGAACTCCACGATTTTCTATCCATCTGTATACCTTTGTGAAAAAGAGAGATTATATAAAAATTTTATTTAAAGTTTTTAGAACCATCTTTGAAATTTAAAACAAATCTGGATTAAAATCGGTAAATATTATTTAGAAAAAGGCTACTTGGCATAAATTTATGCAAATTTACGCCAAATTATTATTTTCTAACGACATGCAAAAACTGCATATGTTTGCGGTATTGCTCGATGACGTCGTTTATCAGCGTGGCCTCGCTCCAACCAAGCACGTCGTAGTCTTGACCGCCCTCTTTTAGATATACCTCGGCTCTGTAATAAAGATCGTCGCCCTCAAGCTCTCTAGTGTAGTCCGGGCTCTTGCTTTTGGTGAGATATACGCCGTATCTAAAGTCCATCTCGTCGCCAAGCCCGACGTTTAAATTTACGAAATTTTCAGCTTTTGTTACATTTGCCTCAAGTCCGTTTTTGGCAAATTCCTCTTTTAGCTCGTTAAAGGCTTTTAGCACGACTTCGTTTAAAAATTTCTTGCCATCTTTCTTGCCTGGCAGCGTAATGATCGCACTTAGGCGCTCTTGCCACGGCTTTGAAAGATCACTAATGGGCATGTTGTTAAAGTTATTTGTCTCTTTTTTGGTTAGATCCACACGTAGCGCCTTAAATAGCCCGTAAATAGCGCCAAGTAGCACGATCGCAAATGGCAGTGCTGTGGTGATAGTAAGCGCTTGAAGTGAGGCAAGTCCGCCAGCTAGCATCAAAAATGCCGCCACAATGCCCACTGCAACGCCCCAAAATACCTTTTGCCAAACTGGCGTATCGTCTTTGCCGTTTGAGCAAAGCATGTTCACAACGATCGCTGCTGAGTCAGCAGAAGTTACAAAAAATATGACGATCATAAAGACTGCGATCACGCTTAGCACGCCTGAGAAGCTAAATTTTTCTAAAAACATAAATAGCGCTGAGGCTGAGTCAGAATTTACGGTCGTTGCTAGCTGGCTAAAGCCATTTTGCACGAGCGAGATCGCTGAGTTGCCAAAGAAACTCATCCAAGCAAAAGTAAAGCCAGTCGGCACTAAAAGCACGCCTATGACAAATTCTCTTATCGTTCTGCCTTTTGAAATTTTAGCGATAAATAGCCCCACAAACGGCGACCAAGAGAGCCACCAAGACCAGTATAGCAGCGTCCAGCCACCAAGCCAGCTATCATTTTGCTTCTCGTAGGCGTAGAGGTTAAATGTGTTTGAAATAAGCGTAGAGACGTAGTCGCCGCTATTTTGTACAAATGACTTTAAAAGCTGCGTCGTATCGCCCAAAAATAGTATGAAAAACATAAAACAAATAGCTAGTGCGATGTTTGCGTTTGATAAGATTTTGATGCCCTTATCCACGCCACTTGCCGCTGAGATGGTTGCAGCTAGGCAAAGCACTATTAAAAGCGTGATATGCATGGTTGGCAGCCCAAAAACGTGTGTAAGACCCGCATTTACCTGAAGTACGCCATATCCAAGCGAGGTCGCCACGCCAAAAAGCGTCGCCACGACGGCAAATGTATCGATAGCATTGCCTATCTTGCCATAAATTTTATCGCCAATTATCGGATAAAACGCCGATCTAAGCGTGAGTGGCAAGCCGTGCCTATACGAGAAAAAAGCAAGTATTAGCGCCACGATAGCATAAACTGACCATGCCCCCATGCCCCAATGAAAGAAAGTGATATTCATCGCAAGCTTTGCTGCAGCGATGCTTTGCGGGTCACCAACTGGTGGGTTTAGATAGTGCATAAGCGGCTCAGCCACACCAAAAAATACTAGACCTATGCCCATACCAGCGGCAAAAAGCATAGAAAACCACGAGATATTTTTATGCTCTGGCTTTACGTGATCGGCTCCTAGTTTGATCTCGCCAAGCTTGCTAAAGCCAAGGATGATGACGCTAAGAAGTATGACGGCAACAGCAAGGATGTAAAACCAGCCAAATTTTGCCGAGATGTAATCTTGCATACCCTTAAAAAATTCATTTGAGAAATTTGGAAATACCGCTGCAAATGCTGTTATTAAAACTATCACAATAAGTGATGGGATAAATACTGAATTATTAAATTTTGATCTTTGAAATTTGATCATTTTTCCTCCTTTTTTATAAATTTCAGCTTCATTTCAAAATAACGAAAAAAAGTAAATGGGTCAAATTTACTCCTTAAATTTTGGACCAAATTTAAAGAGCAAAGCACCTAAAAAAGGCGCTTTGAAAATTTATGTTAAATTTGCCTACAATCCCTCTTTGCACCTCTAGCTTTTGAAACGCCAAAGATGATCGCAACGATAAAAGCTATGCCAAATGTGATATAAAGTATGATGGTCGGATTATCTACCTCGATGCGAGATAGTGCCACGTCGCGCCAAAACCGACCGTAGCGCCCGCAACAGCCAAAATATACGTTATTTTCGAACTCCAAGTTTTTCTATCCATCATAAACCTTTTAATAAAACGCGAAATTATATAAAAAATTTAATTAAAATTACGGGCAAACTGCGGTAATTTGGGTTAAATTTTTAATCGTTTCTAAATTTTAGGCCTAAATTTAAGCGGACTAAACGTAAATTTAAGCCTAAAATCAAGTAAAATATCTCAAAATTTTAAATTTTCCTATCGCAAGGTACGCTAGCGACCAAACGAGAAAACAAATGCCAATAAGCCTAACAACATCGGTAAAATCGCGAATCTCAAATCTGCCCGTAATCAAAGAAAAAATCACTCCGCCCGCGATACAAAGAGCAAGAAGCGTAAGCGAGATAAAAACCGTAATGTTCATGATTTTTGCCGTCATGCTCTTATTTTCGCTATTTTTAGCCAGGGTTTCAAGCAGGGTTATTCTATTTATAAAGCCGTCTCTTTCGTACTCTACGCGCACGAGGTCGCCCTGTTCTAGACTAAAATCAGCCGAAAAAACGCCGCTAAATTTAATCCCGTCCAGCTCAAAACTAGCGCCGATAAACTCGTCTCGCTTAATAGTGCGTAAATTTAGAGCGCTAACTCTGCCTGTTTTAGTTAATTTTTTCAAATTTGCTCCAAATTTTCGGCGATTTCCAAGACTTCAAAGTATTCGTTCTCTAGCGTTTCAAGCTCGCTTTTAGCCGCTTCTAGGTCGTTATAAAGCGCGGTTAGGCCGATTTGCTGATAGATTTTAGGATCGCTAAGGCCCGCGTTTAGCTCTTTTATCTTAGCCTCTAGCGCGGTGATTTTTTCGGGGTGCGAGGATAAAATTTGCGTTTGCTTGTAGCTTAGCTTTGCGCCGGTTTTGCTCTTTTGTTTTTGCGCTTGCTCGGCTTCGCTAGCTAGGCTTGCTTCAAATTTACCAAGCTCGGCTAATTCGTCTTCTAGCTCGAGATAGACGCTGTATTCTTGATGTAGCACCTCGATCGCCGTCCCCTCAAATGCCCAGAGCTTGTGCGCGATCTTATCGACGAAGTATCGGTCGTGGCTCACGATGATTATGGCGCCTTCAAAGCTTTGCAGGTAGTCCTCAAGGATGTTGATAGTAGCGATATCTAGGTCGTTTGTAGGCTCGTCAAGCACGAGTACGTCGTACTCCTTGCTAAAAAGCAAAGCTAGCGCCACGCGGTTTTTCTCGCCGCCGCTTAGCACGCCGATTGGCTTATCGAGGAATTCTTTAGGAAATAGGAAATTTTTAAGATAGCCGTAGACGTGCATATTTCGCCCGCGCACCATAACGTGATCGCCGCCGTTTGGACAAAAGGTCTCGATGAGACTCTTGTCGTCGTCTAGCTCGCTTCGCGACTGATCAAAGTACCCCACGCGCACCTCGCCGCGCCTAACTTCGCCGCTGCTTGGCTTTTCAAACCCGAGTAAAATTTTAATAAGAGTGCTTTTGCCGCTGCCGTTTCGCCCGACTATCGCTATGCGCTCGCCTTGCAAAACGCGCGCGTTAAAAT
>CAUQRE010000012.1:0-10640 GCA_963520315.1 uncultured Campylobacter sp.
TTCGCTAGATGCCTGGCCGTTTTGATAGCTTGCGCCGCTACTTTCCTTGCGCTGTTTAAAGCTTCTGTTTTGAAAATTCATATCGCGCGCGCCCTCTAGGCTTACGACGTCGATTAGGTTTATGCGAGCGCCCTGATCGTCGCGCGAGTAGCGCACCTTAAATGCCAACGGAGCGTCTTTTTGCTCCTCGCTTAGGCTCTCGATGAGCCCTTTTTCGGAGTCAAACGCCGCGACCTTAAACGTGCTAAAAAGGTCCATAATGCTTAGCATCATAAACTCTTTGCCGGTTTTTTTGCTAGGGATTTTAGCGATCTCGGCGATCTTGCCGACGACTAGGATCTCGCTCGTTTTATCTATCTTACCGAAGTCCTTGCTAGGCGTGTGTTTTATCTGCTCGATTTGCTCTTTGTATTTTTCGAGCGGATGCGAAAAATCCATGCCCATAGCCTCATCAAGCGTCAAAATTTTATCCAAATTTATGCGCATAAACTGCCCGTCTTTGGAGTAGCGAACCTTAAACGCATGCGGCAAATCGCGCTCATCGGCACTCATCGACTCGACAGCGCCAAGGCTCCTGTCAAAGACTGCGATCTCGACCGTACCGTAAAAATCCAGCATCTCGATCGTGCCCATTTTTTTGCCGTTTTTCTTGCTGATCCTAGTCGTTAGATCCTCGATTTTGCCGACTAGCAGCATCTCGCCGTTTTCCGGTAGCTCGTCAAATTTATCGCTTAGCGTGTAGTTTATCTTTGAGATTTGCTCGCGGTACTCGTCTAGCGGGTGGCCGGAGAGATAGATACCCACGCTTTCTAGCTCAAATTTGAGCTTGGTTTTTAGCTCTAGCTCAGAGTCGTCGCGCACGAGACTAGTTTTAACCGTCGCCATACTCTCGTCGTCGCCAAAGAGGCTCTCGGCCGCGTTTTTCTTAATAGTAGCGGCGTTTTTGCACGCCTCTACGATGTTATCTAGGTTGTTTAGCATCATCTTGCGCGTTAGGCCGAAGCTATCAAACGAGCCCGATTTTATCAGGCTTTCAAAGACTTTTTTATTTACCTTAAAGTTATCCACGCGCGAGACGAAATCATCGATATCCTTAAACTCGCCCTTAGCCTGCTCTTCTAGGATATTTTCTATCGCCGCGCCTCCGACGCCCTTTATCGCGCCTAAGCCGTAGATGATGGCATCCTTACCCCCTTCGCTAACGACTGAGAATTCCTTGGCAGATTTATTGACCGACGGCGGCAGGATAGCGATATCTAGGCGCTTGCACTCGTCGATGTAGCGCGAAATTTTATCTGCGTTGGTCTCCTCGCTCGTGATTAAAGCCGCCATAAATTCGGCCGGATAGTAGGTCTTTAGATATGCCGTCTGAAAGGTCACGTAGGTGTAGGCCGCGGCGTGGGATTTGTTAAATCCGTAAGAGGCGAAGTGCAAAATGAGCTCAAACAGCTCGTCGGCCTTTTTGCCGTCTAGCCCCTGCGCCTCGGCGCCTTCGATAAATTTGCCCTTTAGTCTATCCATCTCCTCTTTTATCTTTTTACCCATCGCGCGGCGCACGAGATCAGCGCCTCCTAGCGAGAAGCCGCCGATAGTCTGCACGATTTGCATAACTTGCTCTTGATATACGATGACGCCGTATGTAGGCTCTAGGATTGGCTCAAGCTCGGGGAAAATGTACGTGATAGGCTCCAGTCCGTGTTTGCGTTTGATGAAATCAGGTATAAGATCCATCGGACCCGGACGGTAAAGCGAGATCATCGCGATGATATCCTCGAAGCAGTCCGGGCGCATATCGGCTCCGACTTTTTGCATGCCTTCGCTCTCTATCTGAAACAGTCCAAGCGTCTGGCCGCTACTGATCGTCTCGTAGGTTTTTGTGTCGTTTTTATTGACCTGCTCCCAGATGATCTCTTTGCCAAATCTCTTTTTTACGAGCTTGACGGCGTTATCTATCACGGTTAGCGTCTTTAGCCCCAGGAAGTCAAATTTGATGAGGTCGACGTCCTCTAGGTACTTTAGGCTATACTGCGTGACGAAGTGATCCTCCTCGGCGTTTGGCTGGCGGAAAAGCGGGGTTTTGTTCCACAGCTCCTCGTTTGAGATGACCACGCCAGCGGCATGCATGCCTGCGTTTCGGTTTAGACCCTCCAGATCAAGGGCGAATTTCCAAATTCTATTAGCGTTTGAGTTACTTGCTATCAGCTCGCCGATCTTTGGCTCTTTTTCAAAGGCCTGTTCTAGCGTGATACCTAGCTCGTCGGGGATGAGCTTAGCCATCGCGTCGGCCTCGGCGTAGGGCATATCGCATACGCGCGCGACGTCTCGGATGACGCCCTTTGCTAGCAATTTACCGAAGGTTATGACTTGAGCCACGTTAAATTTGCCGTACTTTTCGATGACGTAGTCGATGATCTCGCCGCGGCGGTTTTGACAAAAGTCCACGTCGATATCGGGCATGCTCACGCGCTCCGGGTTCAAAAAACGCTCGAAAAGCAGGTTGTATGGCAGCGGATCAAGGTCGGTGATCTTTAGACTATATGCAACCAGGCTTCCCGCCGCAGAGCCGCGTCCCGGGCCTACCGGCACGCCGCGCTTTTTAGCTTCGTTGATAAAGTCCCAAACGATCATCATGTAGCCCGGGAAGTTCATCTTATTTATGATGTCTATCTCGCGTTGCAGACGGGTTTTATACTCCTCGTGGCGCTCTGCCGGGATAAATTTCAATCTCTCCTCCAGCCCCTGCCTACACTCGTGCTCAAACAGCACGCTGTCGTTTGGTATGCTGTAGCGTTTATCAGGCTCAGGCAGGCTCAAATTTCGCTCGGCCGCGTACTCGAGCGTAAATTTAAAATTTGGCGGCGTAGCGTCGCCTAGTTTGATCGTGAGGTCGCATTTATCTACGATTTCTTGCGTATTTGCGACGGCTTCTGGGATATCGGCAAAAAGCTCGCTCATCTGCGCAGGCGTCTTGACGTAAAACTCATGCACGCTGTGTCGCAGGCGGTTTGGATCGTCTAGCAGTTTGTTCATCGCGATACACATGAAAACCTCGTGCGCGTCGGCTCTTTGCTTAAACGTATAGTGCGTGTCGTTGGTTGCGATTACCTTGATATTTAGCTCTTTAGCTAGGCGCAGGATTTCATCGTCGATCCTACGCTGATCGCCGATGCCGTGACGCATGATCTCGAGGTAAAAATCATCGCCAAAGACATCTTTGTACCACAGCGCGGCTTCCTTTGCCGCCTCATATCCGCCCGCGCCGAAACGCAAATTTCGCTCGCTTTGGTTGAGGTTCCAGTTCACCTCGCCTTGCAGACACGCCGAGGAGCAGATGATGCCCTCGCTGTGCTCTTTTAGTATCTTTTTGTTGATACGCGGATAATAATAAAATCCCTCGATATAGCTCATGGAGCTAAGGTACATCAGGTTTTTGTAGCCGATTTCGTTTTTTGCGATGAGGCAGAGGTGGAAGCGCTGTTTGGTGCTTTTATCTCCCAGCTCCTCGCCGTTATGGATGTAGGCTTCGATGCCGATTAGCGGCTTTATGCCTTCATTTTTCATCGTTTTATAAAAGTCTATAGCGCCGAACATATTGCCGTGGTCGGTGATGGCTGCGGCTTTGACGCCTTGTTTTTTTAGCGTTTTGGCTAGCTCTTTGATGCGGTTGGCTCCGTCTAGCAGCGAATACTCCGTGTGTAGGTGCAGGTGCGTAAAATCTGTAAAATCGCTCATTTTTTCGTCCTTTTTAATGCTTTTGATTTTACAGAAACTTTGCTTTTAGGCGGATAAATCGGTCTCGTTTAAATTTAGATAGGCTCGGAAAGTAGGCTATTTGAGCGGGTTTTTGGCAAAATTTGAGCTCAAATTTGACGCCTGCAGTGCGGGCGGCTTGATTTAAATTTACGGCTCCAAATTTAGCTTAAATTTGAGCGGTGAATTTGACGCAGCCTCGCGGACGTAAATTTGCGCTCAAATTTAAACTCCCCCGCAAACGCCCGTAAACCAAATTTGGTAAAACAGATAAAAACTTACCGCGCTTTTTGAATTAAAAATAATCCGAACAAGAGCGCAAAGCGCCTAAATTTATCGGATAAATTTCTCTTTAAACATCTCAAGCAAATTTGACAAGTCGTCGCATTTTGATGCGTCAAGGCCAAGCTTAAGAGCGGCAAATTTATAGTGGATTTTGGCGCCGTCCGTTATACTCACCGCCGGTGCGCGCGAGCTTTTGGAGAGCTTTTTGCCGCTCTGCGCTAGCAAGCCGTGATGGATGAAATTCGCGCTTTCAAAACCGTAGCCCAAAATTTGTGCCGCGTATTTTTGCGCCGCCGAGCACGCGAGCAGATCCTCGCCTCGCATGAGTAAATTTACGCCCAGCATCTCGTCGTCCACGAGGCTAGCGAGATTATACGCGGGCGTGTCGTCCTTTTTCCAAACGACGAAATCGCCCAAAATTTGAGTCAAATTTACGCTTTGAGTTTGCGCGAATTTTTCCGCCTCAAACGCCGATTCGTCAGTCAAATTTAAGCCGTCCGAATTTGCCGAATTTAAAATGCGTTCTTCCAGATTTTCTACCGCGTTTAGGTTAAATTTCTTATCGACGGATTTGCTTTCTCCAAAGCCGCGCAAGTTTGTCAAATTTTTTAAACCGTTTGCCGTGCCCTCTTGCGCTTTTTGCCCATTATCACAAAGCCCGTCCGCCAGGCTCGTCTCCCCGCAGGAGCCATGCCTCAAAGCGTCAAAATTTATCAAATTTTGACGGACGTTAATTTGCGCTCGGTCGATAGTACGTAGCCGCATAGCCGTTTTGTCTTTTTTAAATTTAAGATTTTTCTCCGCGCAAACCCGCGTATAAATGCCGTTTTTAAACGAGCTTTTCATCGAGTGGGAGCACTCGCAAGCGTAACAAACTCCTTTTTGCTCGAGCGTTTTTAAAGCGTTTTGGTAGGCGCCGAGGCGAAATTTGGAGCTAAATTTGGCTTCAAATTCCCCCACTCCGCCGGGTCCGCCGTCAAAATCAATGCCCAACATATCAAGCACGCGAAAGATGTTTTCCACGTATTGCCTGCGGTAGCGCGGCAAGTCGTAGTCGTCGATCCTTAGGTACAAAATCCCGTCAAACGCGCGAGTAAAAAGATATGTTAGTAAGAAATTATAGACATTTCCAGCGTGCAAAAAGCCACTTGGCGTCGGAGCGATACGAGATGTGATTTTTTTGTTCATTTGGAGCGAAATTTAACTAAAAAGCTTAAATTTAAAAATTAGTTAAAAGCCGTCAGATTTGACGGCTCGTTTATTCTTTAGGTTTAGATTCGTTTACTCTTAGAGCTCTGCCGCCTACTTCCTTGTTGTTTAGCGCTTCGATCGCCTTTAGCGCATCTGCGTCGTTTTCTATCTCGACAAATCCGAATCCTTTTGAGCGATTCGTGTCGCGATCTTTGACGATTTTCGCGCGTTTTACTTCGCCAAACGGCGCAAATGTATCCTTAAGCTCTGCCTCAGTCATGCGATATGACAAGTTACCGACGTAAATATTCACAGTAACGTTTCCTTAAATCAAATTCCCGATAAATCGGTTAAGAGATGATACCTGAATTTAAATAAAAAAGCTAGATAAAAAGCTCGCTTTTTATAATTTAGTATTAAATTTACCCGTAAGCATATCCGCAAGCTCTTTAATGCGGCAAAATTTAGCCGATTTTTCAAACCGGCAAGCTTTTAGGGCTTTAAAAACGGCTTCGTGCAAAAGCCGTTTTCTCGCGCGTAAAGAAAAACTCGGCAAGAAAGAGCGGGCAAAGCTGCGTTAATTTTGCCTTAAATTTATCGCCTGGGCTTTATGCCGTTTTATTTTACGAACAGCAAGCCCTCTTTTACTTCGGCATAAATTTGCTCGCCGCCTAAAATTTTAAGCAACTCTAAGGCAAACTCCATCGCCGTGGCAGGCCCTCTTGAGGTGATGATATGGCCGTTTATTACGACGTTTCTATCGCTTACGTAGCTTCCGCCGCGTACGGCTTTTTCACAACTAGGATAGCAGGTAAACTCGCCTCTAATTATCTCTGCGGCGTCAAGTGCGATCGGCGCGGCGCAGATGGCTGCTATAAATTTACCTTTTTTATCGAAACGCTTTATAATTTCTCTCATTTTTAGATTTCCTTCGATATTTGAGACGCCCGGCTGACCGCCCGGCAAAACTAGCATATCGTAGTCATCCTCCTCAAGATCGTAAAGCGTCATATCGCAGACGAATTTCACTCCGTGAGCGCCTGCTATAGGCAGCTTATCAAGCCCGACTATATCGACTTCTACGCCGCCTCGTCTAAGCACGTCCACGACGCTAACGCCCTCTATCTCCTCAAACCCGTCGGCAAAAATCACGGCAACTTTTTTCATAATTTTCTCCTTAAATTTTCGGATTATTATACTCTCGTTTGCTAAATTTGCGCTATAATCGCACCACTTTAAATTCGAAAGGAAGGAAAATGGAAGTAAAGATTACGTATTGCAATTCTTGAAACTATAGACCGGTAGCTTCTCGTGTAGAAGAAGAATTTTTAAGTCAAATTCCAGGTGCTAAAATTAGCAAAATCGTCGGTAGCGGCGGAAACTTCATCGTTGAAGTAAACGGAAAAGTAGTCTTTTCTAAAAAAGATCTCATCGGTACGGACGTAAACGCCCTGCCAAATCACGAAGAGATCGCAGCTTTGGTAGATAACGTTAAAAAATCAGCCTAAAGTCTAAGCTAAGGCTTAGGCCTTGGCTTTTATTTCTTTAAATTTTATCTCGTCTTTTTCTTTTTTTAAGCAGATCGTTTATACGCCTCTCAAAAATTTTCCATCTAGCTTTGTTTCCGTATTTTTCAAACAAATTTAACGCTTGGCGGATCAAAATTTCTTGTTCGTGCATTATGAGTAAATATTCAAAAAGCCGGTCAATGACCGCTAGGCCGTTTCGCTCCGATATCAAATCAATCAAATTTCGTTCGGTTTACTGCGTCAAAAATCTAAATGCCGCTCTTAAATCGCTCGTTAAATTTTCGCAAAGCGCTGCCGCGTCGGTACTTTCGTTGATTTCGCAGTAAGCCGTTTTGGAGCCCACGATAGATGAAATCCTATCTCTAAAATGGCATTCGTATTCTTTGGGTTTTAAAATGAATGCCTTGCCGGTTGCGGCGTATATAAACATGTCCTAAATGCCGCAGTTTACGTAAAATCTGGTTTCAAATACTATATCGCCGCTACTTTTTTGAAATTTACGATATAGATAAATTCGGGAGTATTTTTGTAGAAATTTAGCCGTCCGTTTTTGGTAAAGCCTCTATCTTTAAATAGCGGCTTTACTCGGGCTATGAGCTAGTCAAATTTTACTTTTATCAAATTTGACGACTGTGATTATTTATTTGCGCGCTCGATGTATTCGCCGCGGACGGTATCTACGCGGATGACCTCGCCCTCAAGCACGTGAAAAGGTATCTGTACGACCGCGCCGCTCTCAAGAGTCGCAGGCTTTTTGCCGCCCTGCGTGTCGCCTTTGAAATTTGGCGGAGTCTCGACGATCTTTAGCTCGACGACCTGCGGTACTTCTACGCCAATAGCCTTGCCGTTGTGAAACAAAATCTCAACCATCATGCCGTCTATCATCCATTTTTTAACATCGCCCACGTCCTCGTCGCTGATCGCTACTTGCTCGTAGGTCGCAGTGTCCATAAACTGACAGAACTCGCCGTCGTCGTAAAGATACTGCATCTCTTTTTCTTCCAAATTCGGCTGATCGCATTTGTCGCCCGCGTGGAATGTCTTTTCAAGCACTTTGCCGTCGATGAAAGATTTGATTTTCGCACGAACGAAAGCTGCGCCCTTGCCCGGTTTTACGTGCTGATACTCGACGACTTTATACGGAACGCCGTCTAGCTCGATCTTTAGTCCTTTTTTTAGGTCGCCCATCGAATAGGTTGCCATTTTTTCTCCTTGATTTAAAAATGGTTGATTATATCCAAAAAAGTTTAAATTTAGCAGGCGGGGCAAACGAATTTCAAACGATTGCCCTAAATTTTGCGAGTAAATTTAATAAACCAAAACATAAACTATCTGCGAGCCGTGTACGCCCAAAACCAGCACGAGCTCTATATCAGAAGTCCTTGAAGGGCCGCAGATGAAAAGGATATTAGTCGGCAACTTTTCATTTTCTTTTTTTATCTCGTTTAGGCACGCAGATAGGCTTTTTACCACGTCTTGCTTTCTTAAAAGCACTATGCAAAGTCTTGGCGTTAGGCTTAGCAGTCTTGGTTGGCTCTTGCTTGAAGTGACGCAAAAAACGCCGTGCGAGCTAACGGCTTTGGTTGCTTTGATTATAGAGACGTCGTAGTTAAAAAGCTCTGATTTAAACTCCTCCACGGGCCTATCAAAGGCGAATTTTACTTCCGCTTCTACTTGCGATACGTCGATAGGCAAGTCTGCGGGATAGATTAAATTTTTAGCGTTTTGTTGCTTTATTATCGCGTTTATATCGGCGATTAAATTTTGACTCCTTTGTACGAAGGCTTTGTTTTCGGTCGCTCTTGAGATATATTCTTCCACCAGATCTTCGCTCTCGTCGTTGATAAAATTTACGACGTCTACGCTCTTAAACTCCTCGTTTATCGGTATATTTTTGATTTTAGATAGGATTTTTTCTCTGCTATTCATAGATTACTCCGGGTATTTTTTGAACCTCTTTATGAAGGTCGTAGTTAAAGTCCATCAGGTCTTTAAACTCAAGCCACTTGCTAATCACCGGCATACTTTTGCCAAAGCTATGTATTAATCCGTTCGTAGCCATCGCGCCTTTTATCGCCGCTCTAAAGGCAAAGCCGCTAGTTTGCACCTTGGCGTAGTTGCTAAATACAAAAGATTCGGCAAAACGGCTCGGTAAATTTTGCGTCCCGTGCGGAGGATTTTTACCCTGTCCGGCCTTATCTCTGCGTAGTTTTCTGATGAGATTAGGCAGCGGGATCTTCACCGGACGCACCTCGCCGCATCTGCCACACATCGAACAAAGAGAAACCACGTCGCCGTGCTTATCCATACCAAATAACCAAGGCGAGATGACCTCTCCGATAGGACCGGGATATACGGTTTGGTAGCTATGGCCGCCGATTTTATCGTAAACGGGGCAGAAATTCATACAGGCCCCGCATCTAATGCAACGCAAAGCCTCGTAGTATTCTGGATTTGTCAGCATATCGGTGCGGTGATTATCAAGCATCACGATATGACACTCGCTAGGGCCGTCTAGCTCGCCGTCCTTTCTCGGGCCGCTTATTATGTTGTTATAGTTTGTTATAAACTGCCCCGTAGCCGACGGTATGAGCAAGGTATCAAGCGTCGCTGCATCTTCAAATCTCTCCACGACCTTTTCTATGCCGCAGATATTTATCGTGATATCGGGTATCGTGGTGCACATTCTGCCGTTGCCTTCGTTTTCTAGCATCCATATAGCGCCTTCGTTAGCGATAGCGAAATTTACGCCGCCAAGCCCCAGCTTTAGCGTCTTAAACTCCTCTCTCATATGCTCTCTTGCGATAGCGTTTAGCTTTTCTGGTTCGCTTTCTTTCGCCGCCCCTAGCTTTTCGTGGAAAATTTCGCCTATCTCGTAGCGGTTTTTATGGATAGCCGGCACTACGATATGCACCGGCGGCTCGTCTATGAGCTGGATGATTAGCTCGCCAAGATCGGTCTCCACGGCTTCTAGGCCTTTGTGCTTTAGATAGTGATTTAGATGTATCTCCTCGCTAGCCATCGACTTACCCTTTAGCACCTTGCCGATATTTTTTTCTATCATTATCGTGTAGATTATCTCGCAGGCCTCCTCCGGCGTGCTAGCCCAATGCACCTTAAAGCCGTTTTTAGTCGCATTTTCTTCAAATTTAACCAGTAGCTCGTCAAGCTTGCTTAAAGCGTTATTTTTGGCTTTTTTACCGCGCTGTCTTAACTCCTCCCACTCGTTAAAGCGTTTTGCGATCAAATTTTTACGGTTGGTTTGCAGCGTATGCATAGCGTTGCTTAAATTTTCCCTTAACTGCGCGTCGTTTAGCTTTTGCTTTACTATATTTTCGTGCGGATTGCTCATATCGCCGCTCCTTGGATTCTGCTTTGGATGAAATCGTATAGATGCACGGCTTTTACGCTCTTACCGTTTCGCTTCATGGTGCCAGCGATATTCATCAAGCATCCGCCGTCACCGCTTACTACGCACTCGCTGCCCGTTTCTTCGATATCTTTTATCTTAGCTAGAGCCATAGCGTTTGAGATTCCGGGTTCTTTTACGCTAAACGTTCCGCCAAAACCGCAACACTCCTCTTCGTATTTTAGATTAACCAGTTCGACGTTTTTGAAACGGCGGATCAAATTTTTCGAGCTTTCTACGCTTTTTGCCACTCTTAAAGCATGGCAGTTGCTATGCCACGTAACCTTTATCGGATCGCCCTTATCTTCGTAGCTGACGTTTAAAATTTTATCCAGATAGACGCTTAACTCAAAAACGCGGGAGCTAAATTCCTTTATAAACCCATACTCCTTATCGCCCTCAAAAAGCTCTAAATAATCATGCATCATCATGCCCGCGCACGAGCCGCTAGGTACGACGATAGGATAGTCTTTATC
>CAUQRE010000013.1:0-10442 GCA_963520315.1 uncultured Campylobacter sp.
CCTCAAAAGGCTTAATACCGTTAATCATCTCATTAAAATCCCTATCGGGCATTATCCCTTTATACGCACTTAAGAACTCCGTTATAGACGCGGCTTGCACTTTTAGCTCGCCGTCAAATTTAACCGCCTTTAGCGCCTTTTCCGCATCTGCGTCGTTTTCTAGCGTTTTGCTTTTGACACTCAGTCCCGACGCGTCGGCTACGGCGTTAAATTTGATCTCCTTGCCGCCCGGATTTTTAAAGCTAAAATTTTTAACCTCCAGCACGTAGTTTTCGCTCATTAAAATTTTATAAACCGCCGATTCTTTAGGATCGTTAAGATACATCGCCATAGCAAGCTTGTTTACGTTTTTTTCGTTCATAGCGGCGTTTAGCTGAGTTAGGATTTTCTTGCCGTCTATTTCTAGCGCGCCTAGGTTAGCCTCCGTCATCGTATCGAGCAAATTTGCGTTCGCATTTTGCTTAGTCTGCGCTAAAAACGCCATATCGGTTATCCTAACGGCTTTTGGAAAATCATAGCTTCTAGCGTTGCTAAAGCTCATTTTGCCGACCTTTATTCCTACTTTAGATATATTTTCGTAGGCGGTTTGCAAATTTATAAACGAAACCAGATCGCTAAAGCTTTTAAAATCGCTAAGCTCGATGAGCATGGAAGCGTTTTCCATCGCAAACTTGCCCGAGTCGTCCGTATCGCCGCCGCTAACTTTACCGACGCCGATTTCTAGGGATTTTATCTTATCTTCTTTGATTTGGGCCTTTGCAAAAGGCTTTGAGATAATAAAGTCCGAATTTCTCTCGTCTACTTTGATCTCGGCCAAATTTAGCGTTACGTCGCGGGTTTTATCTAAATTTATTAGCACGTCGGCGCTCAAAAACTCGTCCGTGCCGAATATCTTTTTAGCTTCGGCGGCGGCTTCGGGCGTTAGAGCCTTGATATCGCTGTGTGCCTTAAATCCGCTAAAAATCTCGGCAAATCCGTGTTTTAGCGTGGTTTTAGCCTCAAATTTTACCGGATCTTTGCCGTCGGTTAGCTCAAACGTAAGCGTCGCGCGCGAACTAAAGAGCCCCTTGTCGTACTCGTTTTGCGTCACGTTTGCCTTTAGGTCTATAAACGGCAAGCTCAAAGTTTCGCCCGTTAGCCTAGCCACGCCCCTATCGTAGGACTCTTTGGCCTTAGACGAGCCGTAAAACGCGACGCCAAAAACCGCGATCAAAATGACTGCAAGCGCAAATATAATCTTTTTCATTTTTTTCCTTATTTTAAATTTTACTTCGTCGCCGCGATAAGCTCAATCTCGACCAAACCGCCTTTTGGCAGCGTTTTTACAGCAACCGTGCTGCGGGCCGGATAGGGCTCTTTAAAAAAATCGGCGTAAATTTCGTTTACCGCCGCAAAGTCTGCGATATCGGCTAGAAAAATAGTCGTTTTTACTACGTTTTCAAAGCTAAGCCCCGCTTCGCTCAAAATCGCTTGCAAATTTTGAAGCGACCTTTGCGCCTGCGATTTTACGTCCGCGCCCGCAAATTCGCCGCTAGGAGTCACGCCTAACTGCCCGGAAATAAACAAAAATCCGTTAGCCGCGATCGCTTGCGAATACGGTCCGATCGCTTGCGGGGCATCTTTTGTAGAGATAACCTTTTTCATTTTCGTCCTTTGTAAAAAATTTCGCGAATATTAGCAGTTTAGCGCCGAATTTGCAAATTTAGCTATAATTTCCCGTAAAAAGGCGCTAAAAATATGAAAATCACCCTTGCTCCAAACGAGTTTTTAGACGATTACGTTCTTGGCTGCGAATTTGCGCGAAATGCCGAAATTTCGGGCAATGCGTATCTGTTTTGGAGCGGCGCGATCTGCGCTAAATTTGAAAACTCGCGCATCGTTTTTCTGCATAAAAAAAGCATCCCTGAGCGATTTCGCGAGGCCGCCGCGCGCTGCAGCGACCTAGCCGGACTAACGCTCACGTCGGCATTTTGCTCATTCACGACGCTAGCGCCCTCGCACCTAGTCGCCAAAAACGGCTCCAAGCTCTATCCGCTTTTTGATCTACGCGAAATTTGCGGGATAAAATTTATAAATTTAAAGAAATTTTACGACGACTTCGGACTTGACTACGGCTATAGAATTTACATCGAAAAATGCTCGTTTTTCTCGCCAGAACCGCTTGAAAAGCGCATAAAGCTAACCGAAACGATGTGCCTGGGGTATTATTAAGCCGCGTAAATTTAGGCTTTTTGGCTTGCAAATTTAGCTAAATTTAGCCATAAAACCCAGGCTCAAATTTAATCCGCGCCGAATAAACCCGGGCTTTAATCAAAATCTACCGCGCCGCGCGGAAAAAAGCGATAAATTTACGCGCTAAATTTAACGAGCTTCCTATCCTGCCGCGTTTTGCTTATCTTGCTCGGTTACGGACGTGAGTTTAGAGAGGCGCTTGCCAAGAAACGTTTTCGCATCGTCCACGATAGAATAAACAGTCGGCACGAAAACGAGGCTAAGCAGCGTAGAAACGGCCAGTCCGCAAATCACGGCTACCGACATCGTCGCGCGAAACTCCGCGCCAGAGCCGCTAGCAAACACCGCAGGCGCCATGCCGGCGATCATCGCTATCGTAGTCATCACGATAGGCCGCGCCCTCTCCGCACCCGAGCTTAGCAAAGCCTGCCTGACGCCGCTTCCGCGCAAACGCTTTTCGATGACGAAATCAACGAGCAAGATCGAGTTTTTACCCACGATAGCCATGAGCATCAAGATGCCGATGACGGCGGATAGATCAAGCGCCCCGCCGTAAAGTAGCAACCCGCCCGCCGCGCCGCCGATAGAAAGCGGAAGCGCGATAAATATCGTAGCGGGCTGCAAAAAATCGCGAAAAAGTATGACCAAAACCAGCAAAAACATCGTCACGCCAAAGCCCAGCGCGATACCAAACTGCTCAAACATCTCGCTCATATACTCGCTATCGCCGTACTCGGGCGATGAGATGCCTGAGGGCAAATTTTTCATCGCGGGCAGCGCGTAAATTTGCTCCAAAACCTCGCCTACGGTAAATCCGGGCTGCAAATCGGCCTCGAGCGCGATCTTGCGGCGCTTATCAAACCTCTCTATGCTAGCAGCGCCTTGCGAATAAGAGATTTGGGCTACGCTTGAGAGCGGCAGGGCCGTTCCCGTCGCGCTTTGGACGTAAATTTTACGCAGGACTTCAAGGTCGTTTCTAGCGTCCTCCTTTAGGCTAACTCGGATAGGTACTTGGCGATCGGGCAGGTCAAATTTCGCCGACGCCGCATCCGTGTCGCCCACGGTAGCGATACGCAGAACCTCGGCTACGGCTTGGTGGCTCACGCCTAGCCTAGCGGCCTCTTTTTTGATTAAATTTACGCGGATTTCGGGCTTTTGCAAAGGCTCGTTTACTTGAGCGTTTTTCGCGCCCGCCACTCCGCTCATTTGGGATTTTACCGTCGCGGCGGTTTTAGAGAGCGCGTCCGCGTCCTCGCCCGTTAGGATTACCGAGATATCGCGCGCGGCCATATCGTTAGCGAAGGCAAATCTAATATCGCTAAATTTAGCCAGCTCCGCCCGCAGCTCGTCTTCAAACTCCTTTTGCGTAACGGCGCGCTGCTTGTGCGGTTTTAGCGTGATTAGCAGTTCGCCCTTGTGCATTTCGCCGCCGCCTCCGGCTATAGCAAAAACCGATCGGACGGCCGGGTTTTGCTTAACGACGCGGGTTAAATTTATCAACCTCTCATCTGTCTGCTCTAGCGTAGAGCCGGGAGCTAGCGTGATATTTACGCTGCTTCTGCCCGAGTCGCTTTGAGGCAAAAACCCCGTCGGCAAAAGCGGAATTAACGCAAAAGATCCCAGCAGCAGCAAAAAGCCGATAAAAAGCGTAAATTTACGGTGATCTAGCGTGAAATTTAGCAAATTTAGATAGGCAGCTTTTAGTTTGCCCGCTTCGCGCTCCTCTTTAGCCTCGGGCTTTAGGATATAAGCCGCTAGTAGCGGAGTGGCTAAACGCGCAACCAAAAGCGAAGCCAAAACCGCCGCCGCGACGGTTATGCCAAACTGCCTAAAGTACTGCCCGATGCCCCCGCCGATAAAGCTAACGGGCAAAAATATCGCCACTATCGTTAGCGTAATGGCAACCACCGCAAAGCCGATATCGTCAGCCGCGTCGATGGCGGCTTGATACGGGCGCTTGCCTAAGGCCAGGTGTTTTTTGATATTTTCTATCTCCACGATCGCGTCGTCTACGAGTATGCCGATAACTAGCATTAAAGCTAGCAGCGTGATGCCGTTTAGCGTGTAGTCCAGCAAATAAAGCGCCGCAAACGTCGGCAGGATCGAAAGAG
The DNA here is from genome assembly GCA_963520315.1 of uncultured Campylobacter sp. GTDB lineage: Bacteria > Campylobacterota > Campylobacteria > Campylobacterales > Campylobacteraceae > Campylobacter_A. The sequence goes on from CAUQRE010000013.1 coordinate 4,344, forward strand.
GCAGCGACACGGCCGCCACCAACGTCGCTCTCGCGTCTCGCAAGAAAACAAACACGACCAAAACCGTCAGTATCGCGCCCTCGGCTAGCATCCAGATCGTTTGATCGTAGCTTTGCTTAGTCTCGTTCGCCGAGGTGTATATCTCGTCTATCTTTACTTCCGCATGCTCTGCGGTAAATTTAGCCAGCTCCTCCTTGATCTTTTGCATCACGACCGTATCGCTGGCGCCTTTTGAGCGCGATACGCTAAATCCCGCCGTCTCCAGCCCGTCCATCCTAGAGCGCGACCTAATCTCGGCGTGCGAGTCCTCTACGCGAGCGATGTCGCCCAGACGGACGCTACCGCCGCCCTCTAGTCGGATGGGGGTATCTGCTAGCTCCTCGATACTCTTTGCGCCGCCCGTTACGCGCAGGCTGTTTTCCGCGCCGTCTAAAACGGTCCTGCCCGCCGGCAAATCGGCGTTATTTTGTGCGAGCTGCTTGTTAATATAAGCAGCGTCTATCTTTAGCGAGCTAAGCGCGGCGGGGTCTAAAAGCACCCTAATCTCACGCGTAACGCCGCCTAGGCGCTTTACCTGCTGAACGCCCGGGATCGCTAGTAGCCGCCTTTTTATCTCGTTATCTATCAGATGCGATATCTCGCTTTGGTCTAAATTTACGCTTCCTACCGAATAAAACGCGAGCGCCCCGCCCTCGACGTCCACGCGCTCTACTAGCGGCGTATCGATGCCGGCGGGTAGTTCGTCTCTGATCTGCGCCACGGCGTTTCGCACGTCGTTTACGGCTCTATCGACGTCCGTCTCGATGGCAAACTCCACCGTCGTAGCCGAGCTGCCCTCGGAGATCGTAGAGCTAACGTGCCTCACGTCCGCCAGCCCACTCACGGCGTCTTCTATGCGCCTAGTAGTCGAGCTTTCCAGCTGAGCGGGCGACGCGCCGGTCTGCGTGACCGTGACGCTAACGATAGGAAAATTTACGTTTGGGTTCGCGTTTATCGGTAGGCGCAAAAACGACGCTACGCCACCTAAGCTAAGCGCGATAAAAAGCACGATAATCGGGATAGGATGACGGATCGCCCAAGACGAAATTTTCACTCCGCGCCCCTTTGCGCCGCTTCGCCGTCGTTTACCAGCGCGGCGGCTTTTAGCGCGACTTCATCGCCCTCGCTAACGCCAGAAATCACCTGTACTAGCCCGTTTGCTCTAAGTCCGGTTTGGATTTTTCGCTTCTGCGCCTTGCCGTCTTTTATTAGCGTCGCAAACGCGCCTGCCTCCGTAAACGAAACCGCCTGCGCAGGCAGCGCTAGCGCGCTAAATTCGGGTAGGTCGATGACGGCTTTGGCGTACGAACCGATAAATTTAGCCCCGCCGTCTAGCGAAATTTTGACCTTGCCTAGGCGCGAGCTCGTATCCACGCTAACAGGCACTAGCCGCACCTTGCCGTTTACGGCCTCTTTTACGCCGTAAATTTGAGCCTGCGCGCTCATACCGACTTTTATCTGCGCAAGCTCCTTAGCGTCCGCGTCCGCAGATAGTTCGATGACGCCATCTTTTGCGATGTTAAACAAAGCCTCGCCGCTAGTTAGCGCGCCGATCTGGGCTTTTTTGGCCGTCACGACGCCGCTAACGGGCGCTATCACGCTAGCTTTGCCAAGCTGATCTTTAGCCTCCGCGATCTGCGCGTCTATCTGCGAGATTTGGGCTTTTGCGGAGTTTAGATTCGCTCTGGCGCTTGCTTCTTTCGCGCTTGCTTGTTCGAGTTCTTGCGAGCTAATAGCCTTTTTTGCCGCCAGGTCTTTAGCTCGCTTGAGCGCGGAGCTAGCCTCGCTAAAAGCGGCCTTGGCGGAGTTTAAATTTTGCCTTGCGGCCTCAAGTGCGGCGGTTTGCTGGTCAAATTTCGCTTTTACGCCAGCATTATCTAGCAGGGCTAAAATTTGCCCCTTTTGCACGTTTTCGCCCACTTCGACTAAGATCTGGGCGATTTGTTGGCCTTGCAGCGCCGAGCCTGCGGCAACGTCGTCTTTAGCAACTAGCTCGCCGTGCAAATTTAGCTTTGGGCTAAATTTTGCAATCTTGGGCGAGACGACCGTGAGCTTTATGGCTTCGTCGTTTTGATTTTGCCTAGCGTCCGAATTTTTGTCATCTTGGCCGACGTTTGATTTGCTAGCATCACCGTCTTTTACGCCCGCTTGAGCCGTTTGCTTGTTTTGCGGCGGCGTTTTTCGCTCCGATTTATTTTCTTGCGCCGATTTATTTTCCTGAGTCGCCGCCGTTTGTTGCGCGGTCAAAACCAGCGCAAACGATAAAAAATACGCCTTTAAAATTTTGCCGAATTTCATAAAATTTCCCTTAAAATTAGTCTTAAAATTTATCATATTAGCAAAATTTAGGACTAAAAGTCAATCCTAAAACCTTGAAAATATTTTGGGATTTTACTAAAATTCGCCCAAAATAAAAAAGGAAAACGATGTATAACTTTGACGACCTAGGCAAAAAAATCAGCGAGATTGACGAGCGTATAGACGCACTGATCGCTAAAACGGGGCTTAGCTATAGCGAATTTGCGGTGCTTTACACACTAGCAAAAGACGGCCGCTCAACGCAAAAAAAGATCGGCGAGGAGTGGCTCATACCAAAACAAACGGTTTTTAACGTCTGCAAGGATTTTCGTCAAAAAGGGCTAGTACAGATAGGCGAGCAAAGCACAGATAAAAGGGAGCGCGCGATGAGTCTCACGCAAAAAGGGCACGACGTAGCGGACTCTATCGTGCGCGCTAGCGATGAGCTGGGCGAGCGGGTATTTGCTAGGCTCGGCGAAAAAAATACCGAAAAACTCTTTTCGCTACTGGCGCGCTTTTGCGAGATTTGCGACGACGAGATCAAAGACGCGTCCGAGCTCAAGACCGAAATTCAAATTTACCGACTTTAAATTTTTTTACGCTCTTTTAAATTCGGCAAAAATCGTGGCTAAATTTAGCAAATTTTTTGCCGGAAAGTGCGGATTTGGCGGTAAAACGCGCAAAATTCATCCAAAGCGCCGCGGTAATTTAATCCATAAATTTATACGGGCAAGCGCAAAATCGCGGGCTTTTGTCAAAACTTTGCGACAAACCGCGCGCAGACCAAAGCTAACGGTAAGCCTCGCGCAAAATACTCTGGCTGAACCCTAACGAAGATTTATCTTGCCGACTTTTTGAAGCTATCCGCTTTCTCCGGTTTGCCGCTTTTGCGCTAGGCGGTTTAAATTTGGGCTTCAATCGCGCGTTTTGGAACTTAAATTTTACAAATTTCGCCTGGCAAAATTATTAAAAAGCCGTCTTGTTAAATCCTATGCTTAAAATTTGCTGCCGCTTAAACGAAATTTACCTAAATTTAGAAAAAACGCTTACAAACACAAACCGTCGCTAAATTTACTCAGCAACGGCGCAAGCAGCCTAAAACATAGGACGATTTACCGAAGCGTTGCGGTAAATTTTGCCCGCAAATTACCGCCGCAAACGCAAGCGGCGCTACTTTAATCTGGCATTTACGGCGCACAAAATCGTCAAAATTTAGCCCAAGAGCGCGCCAGCGTAATTTTTACTGCGGATTTGCCTTATTTTATCCAAAAGGCGCGGGTAAATTTAAACCGCCGATTTTGATTCGTCGCGTCTGGCAGCCTGCTGATCTTAAGCCTTGTTCGCGGGCTAATTTACCGCCTGCTTAGATAAAATTTGTCAAGCCCCAGCTAAACGTCGCCATTTTAACGGCGGCGTCCGTCAAATTTATCCCCAAACGGCAAAATTTAATTTTCGTAACATTTTATAATTTTATTTACGTTTTTACCCATGTGTAATAAATTTTGGCAGCTTAAATTTTAAAATTAATCAAAAAGTATAATACAAAACTCTATAATCGGTAAAATTAAAACCGAAAGGAGAAAAAATGAAACTATTTTCAGCGCTCGCTCTGTGCGCGGCGATGGCGTTTAGCGCGCAGGCTGCGGAAAAATACAAGATCAAACTCGCCTCCACCTACGAGAGCAACGTGCCCGTACTAGGCGACGCGCCGAAAAAATTTAAAGAGCTCGTAGAAAAGATGAGCGACGGCCGTATCGAGGTTCGCATCGACTATCCGTCCAAGCACAAGGCGGCGTTTGCGCTGCTTGATATGGTCAAAAGCGCCCAGTACGACGCGGCTTTCACCGCGAGCTACTTTTATAAGGGCAAGGACGCCAAGCTCATGCTCTTTACGACCGTGCCTTTTGGTATGAATAAGGCCGAGCAGGACGCCTGGTACGCGTACGGCGGGGGCAAGGAGCTAGCGCAAAAGGTCTTTAACGAGTACGGTATCGTGACCTTTCACGGCGGAAATTTCGGCATGCAGATGGGCGGCTGGTTTAAAAAAGAGATCAAGAGTACGGACGATCTAAGGGGGCTAAAACTGCGCATGACCGGGCTTGGCGGCGAGATAATGGCAAAACTGGGAGCTAGCATCAACACCGTCCCGATCGGCGAGCTATACATGGCGATGGAGATGAACACGATCGACGCCGTCGAGTGGGTCTGCCCTGCGATCGATATAAATTTCGGTTTTCAAAAGGTGGCTAAATTTTACTACACCGGCTGGCAGGAGCCCGCGAGCGAAAATGAATTCTACATCAACAAAAAGCTCTGGGACAAGCTACCCGCCGATCTCCAAGCTATCGTAGAAACCGCGACCAAGGCCGTAGCGGCAGATGTCTACGAGTCGGCGGTCTATCAAAACTCGCTAGTCCTTGATAAAATCAAAAGCGAGCACCCGGACGTGAAAATCGCCTCGTTTCCGCCTGAGATCATCGCCGCGCTACGCAAAGCCACGGATGAGATCCTAGACGAGCTCTCGGCCAAAGACGCGACGTTTAAGGAAATTTTGGACTCGCAAAAAGCCTTTATGAAAAAGGCTAGAGTCTGGACGCAGATCTCCGAAAACAGCTACATAAACAGCACTACGGAGTGATCCCGCTAAATTTAACGAGCCGTCTGGGTAAAATTTGACGGCTCGAAAGCTGGTGCAAATTTGAGATTAAAGCCGGTTTACTCAAATTTGACTCGCGACTCATTACGCCAAACCTAGTCTCGAAAAGACGAGTAAATTTTAACCTCAATAACGCCAAAATCACGCAACCGTCAAATTAAAAGGAAAGGTCATAAAAGTACCTAAATTTTGCCATTTGGCAGTGATTTTTGCGGTCTTGGCGGCGTAAATCTAAGCGCTCAAACGACGAAAGTCGAGCTAATGGATAAAACGGGTAATCGAGTCTTACCAAACAAACTACGGCAACGGCGAAGTGCAACCTATAACCTCGGAGTGGCTGACTCCCGAGCTTGACGGGCTGATTTACGATCAGTTCGGTTCTGCGCTGGGACGTCTGAGCGGCATAGAGCACGTATCGCACGCTAGATCTCGACCTTTTTATAGATGCGAAGACTTTGGCGAACTCAAAAACTTTAGCGCAAAAGCGGTCTTGGAGAACGAAGCGCGAGTAAAATTTGAGCTGTTCGGCGAAAAACAGGATGTGACTTTGCGCCTAATCTGCGATAAAGATTGCCTAATCGACGACGTAAAGCTTAGCGACGGAGGCTCGCTAAAAGCTAAGATCAAAAAATCTTTGAAAAAAGCATATCCGAGTAATTACGGCAAAATTTTTAAAGACTAAGCATAAAATTTGAGAATTTTCGCGCCTTTTGGTTTCAAATTTGCCCGTTTTTCAAACGGTACGCAAACCAAGAGTGGCGAGGGGATCGAGGCGCGAGCTAGCGATAACCCGCGCCGAAAAATTTATATTTTTTTATACGGAGCCTGTCCGACTTCGTAGAAGTTATTGCCCTCGCTATCTATCGCTACGATAGCCGGAAAATCCTCGACCGTAAGCCTCGCGACCGCCTCTGGGCCAAGCTCCGGGTAGGCTAGCACTTCATACTTTTTGATGCTTTGGCTGATTAACGCGCCCGCACCCCCGATAGCGACCATATAGACGCAGCCTGATTTTTTCATCGCTTCGACGACGGCTTCGCTACGATATCCTTTGCCGATCATGCCGTTGATGCCTACTTCGTTTATCATCGTCGGAGTGTATTTGT
>CAUQRE010000014.1:0-10212 GCA_963520315.1 uncultured Campylobacter sp.
TTATGTGCGGCGTCGTGATGCTCAGTTACTATATAGTCTATGCCGGTCAAGTTTTCACGGGCGCGTGAAATTTAGGCTAAACTAGACGCACTAGGCTCGGTAAACTCGCCGAGCCTTTTTAAATTCAGATGATCCAAAATCATTTTTAGCTATCATCTCCCTTAAGATATTGCGATAAAATTCGGAGAATTTATGAAAATTTTACTGCTTGAGGACGACTTCGTATATCGTGAGAGCGTTAGCGAATACCTAGAAAGTCTTGGCTACGAGGTGGATGAGGCCGCCGACGGCAAGGTCGCCTGCGATAAGATAGCGGCGGGCTTTTATCACTTGCTGATACTTGACATCAAGGTCCCGCATATCAGCGGACACGAGGTGATAAAATACGCCAAAGATATCGGCTATGACGCGCCTATAATGATAATGACCTCGCTCGTAGATATAGACGATCTGGCTGTCGGATACGAGCTGGGCTGTAATGAGTATCTAAAAAAGCCCTTTGAGCTAGCCGAGCTCAAATTTAGAGTAAACGAGCTAATGCGAAAATATCACGGCAGAGACGATAAAAATTTGATCGCGATCGATGAAAATTTTAGCCTCGATACCGCTAAAAAGCGGCTCAAATTTAAAGGCGAGCCGGTTGAGTTAAGTACGAGAGAATTTGCTATCATCGAGTGTTTGTTATTTCATAAAAACAGCTTTGTCGGTATCGAAAGGCTGCGCGCCGAGGTGTGGAATGACAAGGAGATCGACCCTGCCGACGTGCGTATGCACATACTAAAAATCCGTCAAAAAACGACCCCGGAGTTTATAAAATCAGCGCGCGGACTAGGCTATAAGATAGATGTTTCAAAATCTTAAAATCCCTATTTTAGCCACTTTTATCATCATGGCTTTGTTTATATTTCAAAGCTACGAGATCATAAATTTAAGCTCCAAAGACGAATACTCGAAAAATATGTTCGAGCTGCTGGAGTACGAGGGCAAAATCCGAAAAGCGCTCGATAAAAACGAGACTTTGCCTATCTCGCTCACATATAGATACGGCGTTTTTGATCTCAAAGAAAAGCAAATCGTCTCAAATTTGGACGCGCGCCCGAGCGATTTAAAATTTATCACCAGGCAAGAAAACGGGCATCTTTTTTACAAGACCTATTTTAGCGCGGACGGCGAGTTTTATTACCTCGTACTAGCCAAAAAGCAAAACGCGGCTAGGATTTTATTCGTCGCGGCTCTAACTCTTGCCTTTGCGCTAGTGGTCGTATTTTTCGCACTTTATCTGTCGTTTGTTAGCGGCATAAAGCCCTATAAAGACGCTAAAAAATATATGAATAACTTTTTTAACGACGCGATGCACGAGCTAAAAACGCCACTGGGAGTCATCGGCATAAACCTTGAGATGCTAGGCCTTGATAACAAATACGTCATCCGCATGCGCTCGGCTCTAAAGCAGATGCAAGTTACTTACGAGGACACCGAGTACTACATCAAGCGCGGGTATATTTTATTTCCGCCCGAGATTTTAAATTTGAGCGAATTTTGCCTCGAGCGAGCGCGGTATATGCGCGGTATCGCAATGGCAAAAAATATCAAAATTTACGACTTCATCGAGCCTGATTTGCAAATTTTCATGAGCAAGATAGAGGCGGGCAGACTAATCGATAACAACCTAAGTAACGCCGTAAAATACAGCCGCGAAGGAGGGATAATAAATTTGCGCCTTTTTGAAAAAAGCGGTAAAATCGTGCTCGTAGTCGAGGATGAGGGCGAAGGCATAAAAGATACGAGTAAAATTTGGAAACGCTACGTCAGAGACGAAGGCGTGCAGGGCGGCTTTGGGCTAGGGCTAAACATCGTACAAAGCATCTGCGTGAAAAACGGCGTAGAGTACGGCGTGAAAAGCGAACTGGGCAAAGGCAGCGTCTTTACGTATAAATTTTCGCCGTACTCAAAAAGCCTGCTTGACTAATCAAACCAAACGCTAAGCTTTGCTAAATTTCGCTCTTTTGAGTCCGAGTTAAAATAAATCACGAAGTAGCCCACGCGCTCGCCCTTTGCGTCGTTCATCGGCTGGACGGTAAAGGCGTGCGAATCTGTCTGATAAAATCCGCCGCTTTTAAATTTGATATCCTTTAGCATCGGCAAGACGTTTAAATTTGCGTAGCTCTTATTTACGAAATGAAAGCCTTCGATGATGCCCTCGTCGCTGCTGTTTTGATAGGGCAAATCGCCGCCGGCGCCTAGTAATACGAAAAGATCAAGCCCTTGCTGCGAGAAAAAGTCGCTCAAATGTTTAAAATCAAGCAGCACTTCGATACTGCCGAGCATCTTTTTATCCTCAAATATCGGCGCGACCGACCTAATGAAAACTCCTGCACGACCGACCTCAATGCCTGCGGCTACGCCGTTTTTAGCCTCGGCTAGCAGGTGGCGAAAGTTCGTTAGATCGTCGTCATACATCGGTATCCAGCTCCTAGCAAAACTCCTCATTTCGGGCGTATGGATGTGAAATTTAGCATTTTGGTAAATCGGCACCTTGCTTAGCGTTTTGGTAAATTCGCCAAGCGTCTCTAGGCACATCCGTCGGTCGTTTTGGCTCATGCATTTTTTTACGTGCTCGTTTTGCGCTAGCAGCGCCGCCACCGTCATCGCAGAGAGTTTTTCCTCTTCTATGTTTTTATTTAAAATTTGCGTTTGGAAGTCGAGGAATTTTTTGATATTTTCCGTCTGCGTCTGCTCGTCCCAGCGCGCCTTATAAACCGCCAAAATGCCTGCTACTACGAGGAACGCAAGCGTTAGAAGTATTTTTTTATTCACGGACTTTGCCTAGCTCGCGCGCTAAAATTTGAGAAAATTCGGCAAAATCAGGCAAATTTAGCTCGCCCTCGCGCTGCTTTTTACCCCACATCGGTTCGGGGAAAAAGCTATCGCCCTCAAACCTCGCCATCACGTGAAAATGCACTCGCGGCACGTAGTTGGCAAAGCTTGCGATGTTTATTTTTGTGGGATTATAAAATTTTCTCATTACTTTTTCGGTCGTCAAAACCGCTTCAAAAACCCTTTTTTGCGTCGCTTCGTCGCAGTCTGTTAGTTCCATAAACGGCGTTTTGGTAAAAATTTTTACCCACGGTATCTCGCTAGTTTCGCGCTCAACGAAAATCAGCTCGTCTTCAAAAATCATTTTACGCTCCTTTTTGATAGTGATTTTAGCTAAATTTGAATTTTAATCTTTTTAAATTTATACTTCAGGCATTTTGGTTTCGGCGCTTTACGGCGGTAAATTTATAAAATTTGAAAGGAAATTTGAGCTTATGAGACGTTTTATTTCGCTCATATTTTTTGCGGCGCTAGCTTTTGGCGGCGAGCTAGCCGATCTGCGCGATGAGTGCGAGAAGGGAAACAAGGAGGTTTGCAAGAGTTTGTCAAACGCGATTAAAAATTTAGAACTCGCCTGCGAGAAAGGCGGCGAGGAAAACGCGATGGCGTGCGCGGGGGCTTGGGTATTTTTACGAATCCGACAAAGAATTTACAAAAGCCGTCGCGCGCTACGAAAAGGCTTGCAAGCTGGGCGCGGACAAAGCCTGCGTATATCTTGGATTGCTTTATCAAAACGGACAAGGCGCGGTGCAAGATCACAAAAAGGCAAACGAGCTGTTTGCTAAAGCCTGCGAAAAGGACGTGGCCGAGGGGTGCGCGAGCCTGGCGTATAGCTACGGCAAGGGGCTTGGCGTCTATCCCGACGGTAAAAAGACGAATGAGCTGTTTAGCAAGGCCTGCGAACTAGGTGAGGAAACGGCGTGCTACAATCTTGGCTTAAGCTACGCGATGGGCGACGGAGTGCAAAAGGACGCGGCAAAGGCGGCGCAGATATTTGCGGCCTCTTGCGATCGCGGACACGTGGGCTCTTGCGCCGATCTTGGGGTTTGCTATTTTAAGGGCGAGGGCGTGGAAAAAGACTACGAAAGGGCCGCTTTGCTTTTTACTCGGGCTTGCTCGGGCGCTAGCGCGCTAGCATGCGCAAATTTGGGCTTTGCCTACGAAAAAGGCATGGGCGTAGAAAAGAATAAAAACGCCGCCAAAGAACTTTACGATCGGGGCTGCAAACTCGGAGAATTTAACGCATGCCAATATCTAAAAAATTTGCGTTGAGGCAAGTGAGCAAATAAGCCTTGTTGCTTTAATAGACATTGAAGCTGTTTAAATTTGAAAATTGTGCACGGCATAGCAGGCAACTAGAGCAGGGTATGGCGCAAAAAGCTCATCTAAAGTCCGCACCGCTCGTGTGTCGATTTATGCCTGCCGTGCTGCTATTTTGATGATAAGCTGACTTAAGTAAGAAAATAGCCTGCTACAACTGATAGCAAAAGTAAAATTTAGCGCCAAAATTAAAATAGTGCGGGCGCACAAATCCAAAATAAATTTGACGCTCTCAGCTAAATTTATCTTTTAAAATCGTGGATTTCTATATTCGCGCCGTATTTTTTGCAAAGCTCGCTTACCTTTTCTTTTAGCCTTTTCTCGTCATAGCAGATGAGATCGATGTATGCGTGCCTCTGTCCCGTAGCTCCGCCGATGATTTCCAAAAACGAGCCGCAGCTATCCAGCTCCTCATCCTCGATCTTGTTTCGCAGATCAAAGCTCGCCTGCACGTCGCCGCCGTTATCAATGCTAAGAAAGCAAAATTTGATGCCGAGCTCGAAGGCTTCATTATAGATGTCGCGCTCGCCGTTTAGGTATTGATTTACGATGTCGGTTAGGCAGGTGGTGCCTACGATCACGTCCTCGCGCACTTCGCTTCCGCGCGGCTCCATCACGTAGCTGGAAAAATTCTTCAGCGGTTCGCACGCGGCTTTTTCGCCGAATTTCTCATCGACCAGATCGGCGAAATCGCTTAGCGGCACGCCGTTTTCCTGCGGCGCGTCCAGCACCTCAAGCTCGCCTAGCGTATTTATGATCGCCGTTTCGCCGATGATGTTATCAAGCAGGATAAAGCTAAGGTTATAGGCCTCGTCCTCGTCTTGCGCGAGTAGAGCCGCTAGATTTTCGTTGTAAATTTTAATATCCACGTCGCTTTCGTTAAACTGCGCGTAGATCATCGACTCCTCGGCGTTTACGCTCGTGTCATACATCTCGATCCCTCCGATACCTCGCGGCGCACGCGGCTTTCCGAGCGTGCAGAGCATTCTCTCCTCAAGCTGTTTTGGCATAGCGTTTTTGATGAAGCTTAGCCAAAATAATCGGTGTCTCATGCCCTCGGGAGTTAGCACCAGATCGAGCTTATCGCCCGCGAGCCCTGTCATAAAATATGGCTCGGCTAGGCAGATGCGAAGCTTCTCATCGGTCTTTTGCATCGCCTTTTCAAACTCCTCCGCCGCCAGATCGGCCTTTATCTCATCTATCACGCCGCTAAATTCCGCCCAAAATTTATCCACTCTGCCGGCAAAAGTGCTTGGAATTTGCGCCTTTTCAGCCTTTTTGCCCAAACCGAATAACCCCATATTTTCTCCTTAAACGAGACACTGAAAGTAGCCGTCCAAAACCTCGCATTTCTCGCAAATTTGCACGCATATTCCGCCGCTCGTCAAATTTCGCCTACTAAAATTTACTCTACCGTCACGCTTTTAGCGAGATTTCGCGGCATATCTACGTCGTTGCCAAGGCGTACAGCGATTTCCAGCGCAAAAAGCTGCAAGATGATCATCATCTCGAAAAACTCGCTCATCGGGTGAGCTTGCTTGCTAGTTTTGATAAAATCGTCGCTAAGCTCGAACTCCTCGGGGCTGATAGCAAGTATGTAGGCGTCGCGGGCGGCTAGCTCCTCGACGTTGCTCTTGGTTTTTTCGTAGAGGACGGTTTGCGGCATCAGCGCGATCGTAAAGAGCCTCTCGTCGGCAAGCGCGATAGGGCCGTGCTTCATCTCGCCCGCAGGATAGCCCTCGGCGTGCAGATATGAGATCTCTTTGAGCTTTAGCGCGCCCTCAAGTGCTAGCGGATAGAATATATCGCGCCCGATGAAAAAGAAGCCGTGGCCGTGCAAATAGTGCTTTGCTAGGCGTCGGATGCGCTCTTGCGGCTCTTTGCTGATATTTAAAATTTGCGGAACGTGCAGGAGTGCTGCGATCTCGTTTTTTAGCTCGTCTTTGCTTATCGAGGCTTTAGCCTGCGCGATTTGCAGCGCTAGCATCCATAGCGTCACGACCTGCGTCGCGAAGGCTTTGGTGCTGGCTACGCCCTTTTCGATGCCTGCGCGAGTTAGCAGCGTGTCGTCGGCTAGGCGCACGATCGAGGAGTTATCGACGTTGCAGATGGCTAGCGTCTTTAGTCCCGCTTGCTTGGCGATTTTTAGCGCTTCTAGGGTATCGGCGGTTTCGCCGCTTTGCGAGATGACGATAAAAAGAGCGTTTTTGTTTAGTTTTGGGCGTCTATAACGAAATTCGCTCGCGATCTCGACCTTAGCTCTCGTGTCTGCTAGGCGCTCGAAAAGGTAGCTAGCCGTAAGGGCTGCGTGATAGCTAGTGCCGCATGCGCAGATCACGATATCATCGATATTTCGTAGATACTCGTCGGTTAAATTTTCAAGACCTACCGCATCCTCTTTGACGCGTCCCATTAGCGTTTCGCTTACGACTGCGCTTTGTTCGTAGATCTCTTTTTCCATGAAAAATCTATAGCCCTCTTTTTGCGCGTAGCTTTTATCTGCAGGTAGAGCGGCAAAGCTCGGGCTTAGTTTTTTTGCGTCTTTAAAAACCGCGATCTCGTCAATGCTAACAAATCCGTAGCTTTTGTCGTCTAGGTAGCACACCTCTTTGGCTAGGCCGATCAGCGGGGCGTCGGAGGAGGCGAAAAATACCTCTTTCTCCTCGCTTTTGCCGATAGCTAGAGGCGCAGCGTCCTTGGCGAAGAAAATTTTGCCCGGAGCCGTTTTGGTGATAAGCAGCGTCGCGTATGCACCGTGTAGGCGCGCTACCGTGGCTTCGTATGCCTTAAAAGGCTCGCCGATTGTTTTTAAATTTTCCTCAAAAAGATGCACGATAACCTCGGTGTCGGTTTGGCTGAGGAAGTTAACGCCCTTTGCCTCAAGCTCCTCTTTTAGCTCTTTGTAGTTTTCGATGATGCCGTTATGAACGACGAAAGAGTGCTCGCCCAGGTGCGGGTGAGCGTTGATCTCGGTAGGTTTGCCGTGCGTAGCCCAGCGCGTGTGTCCGATCGCGACGCCCTCGCCGCTAGAGCTAAAGCCCTCTGATTTTTTGGCTAAATTTTCAAGCTTGCCGATGGCTTTGAAAAAGGCGATTTCTTGCGCGCATTTGTCGCAACCGCCCTCTAGGCTCATCACCGCCATGCCGGCACTGTCGTAGCCGCGGTACTCAAGCTCTTTTAATCCGTTTAAAATAAACTCTCTTTTTTCTCTATTGCCGACGTAACCGACGATTCCGCACATGTTTACTCGCTTTCTAATAATTTTAAAATTTCGCCCAAATCCACGCCTTCGCGCTTCTGTATAAGCAGCAAATTTCGCGTCCTGTTTTTTACGGTTTGGATTCTAGCGTTGGCTATTTTTACATCAAATTCCTTAAAAACTCCCAATACGTAAGCCATCAGCCCGCGCTGATCTTTCGCGTTTATGCCAAGCTTCGCGTACTCTTGCGAGTGGTTGGGATCGAAATTTAGCTCGCCTTTTAGTATGATCGGGCGATTTATCTGCGCCGAGGCGCCGCTTTTTAGCGAGATTTCGATGAGATTTTTCAAAGTTTCTAGCTCGCTTGATTTTACGTTTTTGTTAAACTCTAGCTTGACGTAAAATTTACCGTCAAACAGCTCGAAAATCTCCATAAATCCAAGATCAAGGTGCGCCAAAGACGAGAGCAAAACCGCTAAATTCGGGTAGTTTTGCGCGTAAATTTCTATGCTTAGGCTTTGATGATTTTGTACCTGCACGCTTAGTTTATCCGCGTTTTGCGCGGCCCAGGCGATGCTGATGATGTCTGCTGGCTGGTATTTGGCGAAGAGTAAATTTGATCTGATAGCAAAAATTTTTTCTTTCAAATTTTCGTTTAAAGCGGCAAATTTGGCGTTTCGCCTGATGCTAAGCTCCTTTTTTACGCGCCTTGAAGCTTCATCGAGTAGGTTTTCGTCCTCGAAGCTTTGCAGGCAAATGCCGTAAAGCTCGCGCAAAAGCCGCGCCAAATATGGCGTATAGAGCTTTTCATCGGTCGCATTTATCACGCAGTAGGCGACGATGTAGGCGAGTTTTAGGGTTTGCGGATCGCCCAGCTTTGAGATAAAGCTAAAAATCGTGCGCTGATCGTAGATATCCTCGCGGTTTGCCACGTCGTTCATCAGCGTGTGGTAGCGCACGAGCGTAACGCCGATATTTACGGCCTTTGCGCTCAAATTTAGCTTGCTAGCGTAGGCACGGAAGATGTTTGAACCTACGACCGAGTGATCGCCGCCTAGACCCTTGCCCGCGTCATGCAGCAGCAAGGCTAGCTTTAGTAGCGTGCGCCCCTCGAGGCAGAGCTCGTCGCAAAGCGATTTTACGAATTTATCTTTGATATTTTCGGCAAATTTGACGCTTAACACGCAGTGCTCGCCGACGCTAAATTTATGGTAGCCGTCAAATTCGGCCAAATTTACGGCGTGCTCGAGCGGTTTAACCAAAACGGGCAAAATCTCCGCGTCCAAAAGCGCTTTGATGATGCAGTGAGCGTGGTTTCGCATCAAAATTTTTCTAAAAAGCGCGAGCGAATCCTCTGCATCCTCTTTGCTGATTTGCGCGCGTTTTAGGTAAAAGATCGTTCCAACGTCAAATTTATACTCCGCATCGCCAAGAGCCAAAAGCTGCTTTAGCACGGCATTTAGCGGCCTAGCGCGGACGTGTAGTGGGACATAAATCGTATTTTCAAATCTATAAAATCCGTTTTTTAGCCGAGCGGCTCGCAGCTCGCTAAATTTAGCCCCGCTTTTAAATTTGCTCCTGTAAAAGCTAGAAACCAGATAGCGCGAGAAAACGGCGACCAAGTGCATGCAGGAAAAGAGCTTTTGCGAGATGACGCTGCTGTTTTCTTGCGTTTTTTTGGACTTGGTTTGCATGAGCGCTGTGATCTCGTTTAGCTTAGCCGGGGCAAAAACATCCGAGCCTAGGGTTAAATTTTGCGCAGATTTTACGCAGAGGATAAAATCAGTCGCCAAATTTAGCGCGCTGAGCTCCTTTTCGTCGATAAATTTTAGAGCCTGCGAGCGCATGCTGATCTCGTTTTCAAAGCCGTTTAGGGCGCAGTTTAGGTAGTAGATGTCGTTAGTGCCGCCAAGGTCGTTTTTTAGATCGGGCTCTTGCTTTATGTTTGGGATATCGTTAAAAGCGCCTAAATTTTTGGCGTAAAATTTGAGATTTTCCTGCGCGTTAAACTCGCGCGTTTTATAAATCTGTGAGCGCGCGGCCTTATATAGCGTGCGCGAGCCGCAGATGTAGTGGATACGGCTAAATGCGGCCTTTGCTTTGTGGTCGTTTTTGTGCGCTTCGTAAATTTCGCCCAGCTCGCAAATTTTGATATTTAGCTTTAAATTTGAACTCTCAAGCGCGGCGACTAGTTTTTTTAGGATAAATTTGACGTTAAAGCCCGCGTTTTCTTTAAAGACGAGTAAAACCTCTAAAACCGAGCTTGTAGAGATGAGGTTGTCTGCGTATTTTTCGGTAGCGATGACGCAAAACGGGATAAAATCTACATCGGGGTTAAAGTCTGCAAAAATCTCGTCCAAAACCCGCGCGCATAGAGCTTTGATTAGCTCGTCGCTTTGCTTTGCGATGAAATTTGCAAAACCCTTGCCCTGAAGCTTTTTTAGCTGCGAGGCTAAATTCGCGCCACCCAAAACGCCGCTTAAATTTCCTTTTAAAGCCACTTTTTTACCGCCGTCTTTTTGTGTAAATTTTATCCGATGATACTAAAATTTTGCAAAAACAAAGCTTTTTTAACATATAATCGCCGTTTAATATCTATTTTCGGAATAAAATTTGACAAATTTAATAGAAAAACTCCAAAGCGGCGAGCGTCTGGACGCAGACGAATGCGCAGGCTTGTACGACCTAGACCTTTTTACGCTGGGTAAATTCGCAAACGCCAAACGGCGAAAACTGCACGGCAAAAAGGTGTTTTTTAACGTAAATCGGCATATAAATCCGACCAATATCTGCGCGGACGTGTGTAAATTTTGCGC
>CAUQRE010000015.1:0-9891 GCA_963520315.1 uncultured Campylobacter sp.
CTTTTTTTGTGCAAAAAAACGTCAAGCATAAAAGGGGTCTCGACCTCAAATTTGCCCTCGAAAAACTCGGCGAAAAACTTCTCGCATTCATTCATCGTGATATCGGTTAAAAACCCCAGCCTGCCCGCGTGGATGCCTAGCACGAAGGGGGAAATCTCGGCTGCGTTTCTACAAAGCGAGATGATCGTGCCGTCGCCTCCTAGCGAGATCAAAAAATCGCACTCCATAGCCAGCTCGCGCACCTCAAATCCTTGCAAATTCGAGCCCTCTTTTAAATTTAAATGTTTAGCGAGCGCGTTTTCAAACAAAATTTGAACGCCGTACCTAGCTAAAATCTCGCGCAAGATTCGCGCGTTTTTGACCGCGTCGCCGTTGATTTTCGCGACTAATCCGACCGTTTTTATCTCGGAAGGAAGCAATAAATTCTCTTTTTTCATAGGGCGGATTTTATCACATTTTGTTTTAAAAAAGCTGGGAGCAAGCAAATTTCTAGTATAATTGGCGCGTTAAAAACAGCAAAAGGAGTGAAAATGCGTAGCCATTACTGCACTGATTTAAGCAGTGCCGACATAGGCAAAGAAGTTACGCTTTGCGGCTGGGTAAATACCTACCGCGACCACGGCGGCGTTATATTTTTGGACCTGCGCGATCGCACGGGACTGATCCAGATCGTCTGCGATCCGGCAGATAGCAAGAGCTCTCACGAGGCCGCGTCGCACGTTCGCGACGAGTACGTGCTAAGGATAAAAGGCAAGGTCCGCGCTCGCGGCGAAGGCCTGGTAAATCCGCGCCTAAAAACGGGCGAGATCGAAGTAGTAGCCAGCGAAGTGATAGTAGAAAACCCTAGCGAGCCGCTACCTTTCGTCATCGGCGACGAGAGCGTAAACGAGGACATCAGACTAAAATACAGATTTTTGGACCTTAGAAACGAGAAACTTCAAAATATCTTTAAAATGCGCTCAAAAGCGGCGATCGCGGCTAGAAACAGCCTAGATAAAATGGGCTTTATCGAGTTTGAAACGCCGATTTTAACCCGCGCGACGCCGGAGGGCGCCAGAGACTATCTAGTGCCTAGCCGCGTATATCCGGGCCAGTTTTACGCCCTGCCGCAAAGTCCGCAGCTTTTTAAACAGCTTTTAATGTGCTCTGGCTTTGATAAATATTTCCAGATCGCAAAATGCTTCCGCGACGAGGACTTGCGAGCGGATAGACAGCCTGAATTTACGCAGATAGATATCGAGATGAGCTTCATCGAGCAAGAAGACATCCTAAATATGGCTGAAAATATGCTAAAAGACGTCTTTGCCGCCTGCGGATACGATATCCAAATCCCTTTCCGCCGAATGAGCTACAAAGAGGCTACCGAGAGCTACGGCAGTGATAAGCCCGATCTGCGCTACGATCTAAAGATGATCGACGTTATCGATATTTTCGCGCGCTCTAGCAATGAAATATTTAGCAAAATCGCGAGCGAGCCTAAGAAAAACCGCGTCAAAGCGCTAAAAGTACCAAACGGCGATAATATCTTTAGTAAGCGCGAGATGAACCGCTTTGAGGAATTCGTCCGCAAATTCGGCGCTCAAGGCCTTGGCTACTTCCAGATGAAAGAGGACGGACTAAAAGGGCCGCTTTGCAAATTTTTCGAGCAAAGCGACCTTGACGAGATTATAGAGCGCTGCGAACTAAAAGTCGGCGACGTCGTATTTTTCGGTGCTGGCAAGAAAAAAGTCGTGCTTGACTACATGGGTCGATTTAGGATTTTCCTCGCCGAGCAAATGGGCATCATCGACCAAAACAAAATGGAGTTTTTGTGGGTGCTCGACTTCCCGATGTTTGAGCAAAACGACGACGGCAGCTACTCAGCCATGCATCATCCGTTTACCATGCCTAAAAACATCGACGAGCCGGATCTCGAGGATATCCTATCGGTCGCTCACGACGTCGTGCTTAACGGCTATGAGCTTGGCGGCGGCAGCGTGAGGATACACAAAAACGACGTTCAGCAAAAGGTATTTAAGCTACTTGGTATCGACGAGGCCGAGCAACGCGAGAAATTCGGCTTTTTGCTCGACGCGTTAAGTTTCGGCGCGCCTCCTCACGGCGGTATCGCGATCGGCTTTGACAGGCTAAATATGCTAGTAAATAAAACTAGCTCGATCCGCGACGTCATCGCCTTCCCTAAAACCCAGCGCGCTCAGTGCCCGCTAACTAAGGCGCCTAGCGAAGCTAGCGGCGAGCAGTTAAGGGAGTTGGGACTAAGGCTACGAGAAAAAGAAAAATAAGCTTGAAAGCGTTGTCTCGCCGCGCTATACGTCGTTGGTTTTAAAATTTGGCGCTCCGCAGGCTATACCGCCTAGCGCACGCTTAAATTTTAAAACCGCCTAGTCTAGCTTGGCGATACTTCCGCTACAAATTTATTTAATTTTGTTTTTTATTTTAAAGAAAAGGCGAAGTATCTTGCGATGAATTTAAATGTCGCGAAGAAATTTCGTCGCTTCTGTTTGTAGTTGCGACCACAGGAAAGCAAAGTATTAAATACTTCCGCTTTAAAATTTATAGTAAAAATGAAGGCGAAGTATTTTTCGCTTAGACAAGGCGGATTTTAATTTTTAAGCGCAGATAGAACATATAGTTCATCAAGCTTAAAAATTAAAATCGAGCGAAGTATAGGCAGAAAAAAGACAAGCCGTTTTAAAGGAAATTTTATGAAAAAACTATTTTTAATCATCGGCGCTCCGGGTTCGGGCAAAACCACCGACGCATCGCTAATTGCTCAAGAAGATGCTAAATTTGCGCACTTCTCCACAGGCGACCTGCTTCGTGCAGAGGTTGCTAGCGGCTCAGAGCTTGGCAAACTAATCGACGGCTTTATCTCAAAGGGAAACCTAGTCCCCCTTGATGTGGTCGTAAACGCGATCGTCTCGGCAATCAAAAGCTCGGACAAATCAAACGTCATCATCGACGGTTACCCGCGCAGCGTCGAGCAGATGACCGAGCTAGACAAGGTGCTAGCCGCGCAAAACGAGATCGCGTTAAAAGGCGTGATCGAAGTGGACGTTAGCGAAGCCGTCGCACGCGAGAGAGTGCTCGGACGAGCACGCGGAGCCGACGACAACAACGAGGTCTTCAACAACCGCATGAAGGTTTATCTAGAGCCGATCGAGGCGATACGCAAATTTTACAAAGAAAAAGGCCTGCTCCACGTCGTAAACGGCGAGCGCGCGATCGAGCCTATCGTAGCCGACGTCAAGGCTCTCGTAAATAGCCTATAAATATTTTTTAGAGCCTCAAGCTAGGCTCTAAATTTAAGCTTTCCATAAATCCAAATTAACAAAAAATTCACGAAATATCATTAAAATCCGCACTATGATTTCACGAAAATCACATCAAATTTAAAGGATACACGATGTTTAAAAAAATAGTTTTATCAGCAGCTCTTGCTAGCGCTATGTTTGCGGCGGGCGGATTTACGGGCTCTAGCTCAAATGCGCAAGGCACGGCAAATCAAGGCGGCTTCGTCGGCAAAGGCGCCATGAGCGCAAGCACGGTAAAACAAGCCCTAGCGCTACCGGATGACGCTCGCGTCGTACTTGAGGGTAAGATCGTCTCCGAGTTTCGCCCCGAGCATTATCAGTTCGTCGATAAAAACGGCGACGCTATCGAAGTCGAGATCGATCACAAAGACTGGAGAGGCGTAACAGTCGATGAAAATACGCCCGTGCGCATCTACGGCGAGGTCGATAAGGACTTTACTAAAACCTCTATCGACGTAAAAAATATCGAAATAATAAAATAATTTTAGGGCGGTTCGCCGCCTTAAATTTCCTCTAATTTTAAGTTTTCCAACCCCCGCCTTGCCGATAAGCGAATTTTGCGCTCTAGCTTCAAATTTGCCGTAGTAAGACCCGCTAAAATTTAGCTCGCAAAAGTTCTCGTTTTACTCCAAATTTAGCCGAGATTTTATATAATCCATTACTTAAATTTCAAGGCAATTATCTCAAAATCTTTTGGCGAGATAGGAGCTTTACAAAGGATTAAAATGGACGTTTCAAAAATCAAAGCAGGTTCAAACCCGGACAAAATCAACGCCGTGATCGAGATCCCATACGGCTCAAACATCAAATACGAAATCGACAAAGATAGCGGCGCGGTCGTAGTCGATCGCGTACTCTACTCGGCGATGTTCTACCCGGCAAACTACGGCTTCGTGCCAAACACGCTCGCAGCAGACGGCGATCCTGCCGATATCTTGGTGCTAAACGAATATCCGCTGCAAGCAGGCAGCGTGATCCCGTGCCGCCTAATCGGCGTACTCGTGATGGAGGACGAAGCAGGCATGGACGAGAAGCTACTAGCCGTACCGGTTACCAAGATCGACCCGAGATTTGACGGGATCAAGAGCCACAAAGACCTGCCCGAGGCCACTTTAAATAAGATCAAAAATTTCTTTGAAACTTATAAAATTTTAGAGCCTAACAAATGGGTCAAGGTTAAAGAATTTAAAGACGCAAACGCCGCGAAAGAGATCCTAGACGCGGCAATCAAAAACTACAAATAAGCCGCTCTCCCGACTTGATTGGCTGCCGTTTCGTTCAACTCAAACAAGCGGCGGCCAAATTTTAAACTCGCGAATAGATCAAAAGGATAAAAATGGATATACTAAAGCTACTTTTAGGTAGCTCCGGCGGCATGATAGACGCGATGTCGCAAAAAAGCGGACTGGCGGCAAACGATGTAGAGGCTGTGATTTCCAAGATCGCGCCGATTTTCATGCAAAGAGCGAAGGAAAATTTTAAATCAGATGCGGATTCGTCAAATTTCCTGGATATGATCCGCCGCTCAAACCTTGACGAGATGTCTAACGCTCCGCAAAGCGTCAGCGTTGCCGAGGGTAATGAGCTACTTAGCGTGCTAACTGGCTCAAAAGAAAACAGTAGCGCCCTAGCTAGCGACGTCGGCTCGCAACTAGGCATCAGCGCGGACTCCATCAAAACCTTGCTACCGATGATCGCGCCGATGATCGCAGGCATGCTAAACAATCAGCTAAAAGCCTCAAATTTACAAGACTCTGCAGATAGCGGCTCCATGATGTCGATGCTTACGCAGTTTTTGGATCAGAACAAAGATGGCTCGATCGTAGATGATATTTTTAGGATCGCAGGTGACTTTTTTGGTAAAAAATAGACTTTATCGCCTTAAGACCTTTGCTAAAATAATAAAGCGGCAAAGGTCTTGATTAAATCTTATTCGTAAATCTAAATTTTTCTTGCGTAAATTTAATCCCCAGTTCGTACAAAACCCAGATAAGTCTGAGGGGATGCCGTATAATTTTGCGTTAGCTTAAATAGCTCTAAGCAAATATCGGAGCGTTATTAGAAAAATACGTCAAAATCAAAAACATCACAACCTAGTCTTACTCAAAATCTGCAAAGCCCAAAAAATAAGCCCACCTGCGATGCTGCGCCTTGGATGATTTATATGTTTATTTTTACGCGTCTTGTTTTAAGAAGTATCTTAGATAGTGTAGCCACCGAGGCTTAAATTTTGCAAGAGTAAGCAAAAACCCATTTGCTACCGCCGATTATCCACCTTATTTATGCCGATGATTTATTTTGAAACATAAGCCTCAAAAACCGTAAAAACCTACGGCCTGCGCGAGTTAGCGGTTCGGCATAAAACCAAAGTTCGCCGCCACTCTTTATACCTCGCAAAAATTTAATTGTTTACGAATTTTATGCGAAAAATTTTCTTTTTTTACTGATTTACCTTTAAAATGCGTCTTAGCGGGCTTAAATTTAGTTCTAAAATCTTAAATTTGATTTACTTTATTATAATGAAAATCTAGTTTGATTATTTAAGCATTATTTCATTAAAGTCAAATTTAAACCTAAAATTTGTTTCTATTTTACACACTATAAGAGCAAAAAATACCTACGCTCCGTGGCGTATACACGATGCCGTAAAGAGTAACCAAGCGAAACAACGATAATTTTTTTGCCAAAAAGCGCTATTTAAAGCTCAAATTTTCTTTATTCAAAACATTAGACAATAACTTTTATCGCTTAAAAAGAGGCAATGAGAGATAATTACTCCGATTTAAATTTTTCACAAAGGATAAAAGATGAAAGACTTAACTTTGATGACCAACATCGAAGACCTAAGGCAAGTATGCTACCGCAACGTGCCTAAAATGTTTTATGAGTACGTAGATACGGGATCTTGGACGCAGACCACGTACCGCGAAAACCGCACGGACTTCGAGCCGATAAAATTTAAACAAAAAATCCTAGTAGATATGGCAAATCGCAGCCTAGAGACCGAGCTACTAGGCAAAAAGGTAAAATTTCCGGCTATGACCGCGCCGGTGGGTTTTATGGGCATGATGTGGGCGGACGGCGAGATACATATGGCGCGCGCCGCTCAAAAATTCGGCATACCTTTTACGCTCTCTACTATGTCGATCTGCTCGATCGAAGACCTAGTCGAGGCCGGAATCGAGCCGTTTTGGTTTCAGCTTTACGTTATGCGCGATAGAGAGTTTATGAAAGACCTAATCCGCAGGGCAAAAGCCGCAAACTGCTCCGCTCTCGTCGTCACTGTCGATCTACAAGTACTGGGAAATCGCCACCGCGATATCAAAAACGGTCTATCTACGCCGCCTAAATTTACGATACCAAATCTCATAAATCTAAGCACTAAAATCCCGTGGGGACTAAGGTATCTAAAAAACAGACGCTGGACGTTTAGAAATATCGCCGGCCACGCAAAAAACGTAAGCGATCTAAGCTCGCTAAGCTCATGGACTAAAGAGCAGTTTGATCCGAGCTTACAGTGGAGCGACATCGAGGAGATCAAAAATCTCTGGGGCGGTAAGATAATTTTAAAAGGCATTATGTTGCCCGAAGACGCGCAGCTAGCCGTCAAGCACGGCGCAGACGCCATCATAGTATCAAACCACGGCGGACGTCAGATGGACGGCACCCTCTCCTCGATCAAGGCGCTACCCGATATCGTCGCAGCCGTCGGCGACAAAACCGAGGTGTGGATAGATAGCGGATTTTACACCGGTCAAGATATGCTAAAAGCGTGGGCTATGGGCGCAAAAGGCGTGATGCTAGGACGCGCGCCTGTTTACGGACTTGGCGCATACGGCGAGGAAGGCGTTACGCGAGCGCTGCAAATTTTATACGACGAGATGGATACGACGATGGCTTTTGCCGGACATAGAGACATCAAGGACGTAACAAGCAATATTTTGATCCCCGGCACCTACCCTACGCCAAGCGTTTAGGCGAGTTAGGCGGATTTAGTCGGCATGAAACTGCGCTAATCCGCCTTTATCTTATTTTAAACTTAAATTTAGGCGCTTGGGCAAATTTATACCGGGTTTACCGAGCGCCCTGCCTAGAGCAAATTTAACGCAGGCTCGCCGCATAAACTAAAGGCGGCACAAAATCTTAAATTTATCCTACCGCCCGCAAACTGCGTCGCCTTTTTGCTTAACGTCAAATCTCTTAAAATATTGTAGCGACCAGCCTGACCCATCTTGGTTTAAAATCCCAAATAACGGCATTTTTGGATTTTATCTCTATAAAATTTACGAAATAAAATAAAATTTGCCGACTCAAAAGATGATTTTATCCGTTTTTCTTGTTTTTACCTTAAATTTAATCCGCACGGTCTTGGCAAAAGCTAGCGCGGTTGCCACTACTTAAAAAAATCTATCGTTAAATCACGCAGTCAGGCTTTGTCGGTTTTTGATTTATATTAGCCTAGTTTACGGGCGTATTTTTCCGTTTTTACAGATATATCTTTAGCCTTGGCATTTAGTCATTAAGCTTTAGCCGCTAAAATTAGCACAGTCCGCAAAAAGGCCGTTTGCTCGCGCTCTTGGCCGAGCTTTTTGATTGCGCCAAATTTTACGCGTCGTTTTGCAAAGCAAGGTTGTTTGCTAAATTTAAGTTGCCGTAACATCAAATTTATAAGCGACCGAGGCAATAATCTAAATTAAAATCTTGATGCGCTAAAACAGCTTATTTTAGCCCTTTTTTAAGCTTCCTAACGAGAAATCTCGCCAAATGCAGCTCGTCGAAAAGCGATTTTTCGATACAAAGCGGACGGTCAAAAATAAGATCGCAGATGAGTTCGGCGCCAAGTACAGCCGTACAGAGCCCGCGCGAGCCGTGAGCGGTGCTTACGTAGACGTTTGGCACGTATTTTGGATGGGGATTGGACTTGCCCTTCGTCCAAAGCAGCGATTTGTAACTGTCTTTGTAAAAATCCTCGTCGTAAAGTCGCCCGATAAGCGCAAAGCGGTCGCCGCTATAGCTGCGGTAGCCGACCTTTGAGCCGATTATTTGGATATTTTGCGGTATTTTAGCCGCGGTGTTTGAGTTGTTTTCAGGCGCGGTCAAATTTGACGCATCTTGCGCCTGTGCGGGGTCGCCGGCGTTTTTGGCCCGCAAATCCGTATTTTTACTCAAATTTATATCATTCCTACTAGCTTCTAAACGATTTAAATTTTCAGCGGCGCCATCTGGGTCGGTAGTCGAATTTAAATCCTGCTCGCCGCTTAAATTTAACCGCTCGCTTTTCGTAAATTTACCGTCCAAAAACTCGGCGACGTCGGCTAAATTTTTCTCGTCGTCGCTAGGGCGCGGCTCGTCCAAAAAAAGATTTCTATCGTATGTCGCGCCGATCACCTGTACGCCATCTACAGGCGGGCAAACGTAGCCTTTTGCGCTAAAAGGCACAGACGTCAAAACGGCGGGCGCGATATGCGTAACCTGGCCACGAACGGAGCTAAGCCTGATGTCGTAGTTTGCAAAGAGCTCCATACTCTCGCTACCGACAGCAAGCACGAGTACGTCGGCGTCGATGCTTCCTCTGTCCTTAAAATGAGCCCTAACCGCGCCGCTCTCAAGCGTCTCAAAGCCCGTAAATTCGCAGTTTAAAAGCGTTTTTATGCCCGCGCTTACGGCCTTGCACATCTTTCTAGGGCGAGCCTTTGCGCCGCTAAAGATAAACGCGCTAGCGTAGGGCTCGCTATCAAATTTTAGCTCAAAAACGCCGTTATCCGCGTCAAATTCGCGCCACTCGTAAAAGCGCTCCAGCGTCTTTTGCTCGTACGCGTAGTCCGTCGCGCCGCAAAACTCTATCTCATCAGCGCCGAGGTTTTGGCCGTAAAAGCGCGCCGCCTGCAAAAACGCGTTCATGTGCATGCGGCCTAAATTTACGGTCGGCTTCGTGATAAGCGGCATCAAAATCCCGCAGTGATTCCCAGAGCCGTTTAGCGCGATGTCGCTGCGCTTTTCGGCGATCGTGACGTCTAGGCCGCGCTCGCGCAACTTAAACGCGCAAACGCAGCCCGCTACTCCGCCGCCGATCACTAGCGCCGTCCTTGGAGTGATCGTGGCAGCGGGGTCAAATCTACTAAACCAAATCTCGCTTTCAGCTTTCCGCTCGCCCGCAAATTTGGCACGTAGCATCTCGCGCTTTTTGCCGTAGCCTTTTAGCAAATTTACCTCAAAGCCGCTATTTTGCAGGGCTCTTTTTAGCGCGCCCGAGGCCGAATACGTGCAAACGCTAGCACCAAAAGCGCACAAATTTGCGATTTTAGCGCAAACCCGCTCGCTCCACATCGCTTCGTTTTTAGCGGGAGCAAAACCATCCATGAAAACGGCATCCGCGATAAAGCTAAGCTCGTCTAAAACCGTATCCACATCGCCAAAGCACAAGGTAAGCGTGACATTTGGGGTCAAATTTAGCCTGTGAAATCCGCGAATAAGAGGCGGATAGGCATCCAAAAGCTTGCCAGAAACATCCGCAAGCTCGCTAAAATTCGCGTAAATTTTAGCTAGATCGTCTCTAGCGATAGGCGTTTTTTCGATA
>CAUQRE010000016.1:0-9714 GCA_963520315.1 uncultured Campylobacter sp.
CGCTAAATTTTATAGCGACTGCAAAATTTTAGGTTTGCTAAACGCCTGTATCGGCTTAATTTCTCCCTTAAATTTCTCGACCTGCGCTAGCACGGTGTGAGCCGAGTTGCTTTGCGCGAGACTTGACGTGCCTTTGTCAAAGGTTAGCACGTTTACGCAGCCGTGCTGGCAGAGGCTCTTTTCGCCCCATTTTTCAGGGTCGTACCACGCGCCCTCGCAGATAGCTACGACGCGCTCAGGCACTATGTCGGTGACTAGCACGCCCGCTAGTATCTCGCCGCGGTCGTTAAATACGCGCGCAACGTCGCCCGTAGCCAGGCCGCGCTCTTTGGCGTCTTTTGGATTGATTAAAACCGGCTCTCTGCCGCTAACTTCGGCGAAATTTCTAATTATAGAGTTGTTTAGCTGGCTGTGCAGGCGGTAGCGAGAGTGCGGGCTGACGATATGCAGCGGGTACTTTTTGCTAGCGTTGCCTAGCCACTCTTTTGGCTCGATCCAAGTAGGCATCGGCGGGCAGTCGGCGTAGTTCATCTTCGCGATCGTAGGCGAGTAGATCTCTATCTTACCCGACGGAGTGCCTAGGCGGTTTTTGGCGGGATTTTCGCGGAAGGCCGCTAGACGCGTGTATAGCTCGGTTTCTGTATTGTCCTTTTCAAACCTCACGTAGCCTTTTTCGTAAAATTCCTCAAAGCTAGGCATACTCAAATTTAGCCCCTTGGCCTGCTCGGCCGCGTCGGCGTAAAATTCCTTCATCCAGCCGAGCTCGTCCTTGCCCTCGCTAAACGCCTCGCCGTAACCCCAGCGTTTGCAAATTTGCTCGCAGATCCAAAAGTCGCTCTTGCTCTCGCCCATCGGCGCGATGACGGGTTTATAGGCTACGATATATTCGCCGCTGTCGCCGGTTTGGTTTATATCGTTACGCTCCACTTCGATAGCTACGGGTAGTACGATGTCGCTAAATTTCGCCGTGCTGGTCCAATAAGGCTCGGCGGTGATGACGGTTTCGAATTTTCTCCACTGCTTGACGGTGTTGTTTACGTCTTGATGGCGCGTAAACATCGAGCCTGAGGCCATATACGCCACTCTCATGCGAGGTAGTTTAATCTTAGTGCCGTCGTAGTCGATCTCTTTGCCAGGATACTCTAAGGCCTCGATGCTGCGAGAGGACGGAATGGTGACGTTTTTAGCGTCTTTCCAAGGAGCCTTGCCTAAATTTTCGTATTTTTCGCTAATGCGCGTGCTGATGCCTTTTAGCGTCGGTGAAATTTTATTCGTCATACCGCCCGAGTCGTATCCTAGGCTAAACTCAAAGCCAAGGCCTTCTTTACCGATATAGCCTAGCATCGCGTTAAGAGCTATAAGCGCCCAGAAAGGCTGCTCGCCGTGGTCGGCTCTTTGAAGCGCGCGGCCTATAAGCACGGTCGTAGGCTCTTTTGCCAAAGCCTCGGCGAAGCTTTTTATCTTATCCGCCGCTACGCCGCAAATTTTGCTCGCCCACTCGATGTCTTTTACGACTTTATCTTGCGTGCCGAGGAAATAGTCTTTAAATTTATTAAATCCGACCGTGTATTTTTTGATAAATTCCTCGTCGTAGAGGTTGTTCGTAAACAGATAATGGCACATGCCGATAATTAACGCCGCGTCGGTATTAGGGCGTACGATGATGTTTTCGGAGCCGAAGTAGCGCGCCGTGTCGTTTATCATCGCGTTTACGCTATATGTTTTAATGCCCGATTTTTTAAGCTCTTTTATACCTACGTAGCCCTCGTGAGTAGGAGGCACGGATGAAATTTGATTTGTTACGATAGGATCGGTCGCCCAAAATACAACGTTTTTAGCATTTTTAACTATCGCCGCCCACTTAGTCGGCGTATCGTAAACCGCGCTTGAGCCTAGCACGTGAGGCATGATAACCAGACCCGCTCCCGTCGAATAATCGCCGCTTTCTTCAACGTAGCCGCCTAAAATTTTAAGCATCCTGTGAGCTACCGTGCGCCCCCAACTAACCTTGCCACTGCCGCCCCACCAGTAGCACTCGCCGTAGATCGCTTCGCTGCCGTATTTCTCGTGAGCTTCTTTTAACGCCTTGGCGGCAAGATCAAGCGCGACGTCCCAACTAACGCGCACGAATTCCTCTTTGCCGCGCAGTTCGCTCTTTGCCGCACCTTTGGCTTTCAGGTAGCTTTTGCGCACCATCGGATATAGCACGCGAGCCTCGTTTTGCACGGAATCAGGCAGGCTATAATTCATCGTATTTGGAAATTTATCGCCCTCGAAATCGCTAACGGAAACTATCTGATTTGAGTTGGTATTTGCCCAAAAAAGCCCGAATCTGTTCGCGCCGAATACCTTTTTGTTATCAAAAATCGTCTGCGTAACGCCCTCTATCCTACTAGCCTGCGCAGCCGTAGCCGCCAAGGCCGAAAATTTGATGAAATCTCGTCTTTTCATCGGTTTCTCCCTTATTTAATTCTCGCAGGAGCAAGCCCCCGCGCCTTGCGCTTGCAGTCGCGAAGTCGCAGACTCAAGCAAAGCCAAATCGCCGATACTTGCGATCGGCACGATTAGGCAACTCGTTTTCCGTTATTTACTTTTACAACCCATATTTTATTAGCGGCGCTCGCTTTTTTGTAACGCGGCTCTTTAGCGAGCAAGACGCCGCAAATTTAAGCCGGTAGCGTTAAATTTGCCGCCGCAAAACATAAAATCCAAATTTAAAGAACAAGCGTCGCTAAATTTTACATTTCAAGCGACGAGCAAATTTGATCTGGGCGCTAAGCCCTATTCTACCGCTTTTGCGTTATGCTGTAGGTATTTAACGATCAAATTTAGCTCCGTCTCCTCTAGCGAGACGTAGTTCGTATCGATCATCGACTGCAAATTTGCCGGCCACTGAGCCGCCGTAAAGCTGTTTGGCTCGTGCAAGCGGTGGCACGCCGAGCAGGTCTCCTCGTACTTTTGCTGAGCTTGTTTATATAGCGCGTTTGCGTCGCTACCTAGCGCGTCAGCGGCGACCTCGTACGTGCCCTCGACCTCATACCAAAGCTCGCCGTAATCATCCTCGACCTCTTTTATTTTCTTAAAATTAGCCTCGCTCTCGGCATCAAAAACCGTGAAAATCTCGGCGTTTTTGACACTTCGTTGTATCTGAGCCAGATAGTTTGCCGAAACGGCGCCCTTTACCTTGATTTTAGCCTTTGCGCCCTCTTTGGAGACGACCTCGACCGGCGTTAAAACCTCGATCTTGCCGACCTTTTTACCGCCCAGCGATATATCGGTCGTCTTTGTTAAAACCTCGGCGTTTAAGCCTATCGCCGCCGCACAGGCCGCGACCAAAACGAATTTAAAACTTTTCATCGCACTTCCTTAAGAAAAATTATTAATGTAATTTTATAAATTTGCGGCTTAAAATTACATCACTATATTTTATTACGAAGCGGATTTTGTATATTAAAAATGGTAAAATTTGAGGAAAAGGGCGACAAACCGAGTCGAATTTGAGCTTTACTCAAATTTGCCGCGAGAGCTACGCACGCGGCGACGTGATCTACGCGCAGAAGTTTAAATTTTATCATTCTGCTGCGCGGCAGAGCGAAGCTAAACTGCTACGAAAACGGCAAAGAATTTATCTTTAGCTTCGTAAAAAGCGGCGCCTACGTCTGCCTCGATAAAAACACGAGCCTTGAAATTTTAAGCGACTGCGAGACGCTGCAGATCAATATCTCGGAGCTTTTCGAGCTGCTCGGAGATGAGTTTGCAAGCTCGATCATAAACGCGCTCATTAAAAACCTCCACTCGCAGCGGATTTTAATAAAAGAGATCGTCTTTGCGAAAATCCAGACCTGGATTTTAAATTTTTTAAATCACATTGCAAACGCCGATAATATCGTGGAGCTTCCCTTTAATATAATGACGCTGGCAAGCCTACTTGGTGCGCCTCGTCAAAACGTCTCCTCAGCGATTACAAAGCTCGTTAAATTAAAGGGCAATAGAATTAAAATTTTGTAGTCTGAATCTGCGCGGCGGTCTAAATTTAAACGATGAGGGATATTTTGAGCCAAACCGACTCATAAAATAAAGGGCTAAACCAAAATGGAATTAGCCCTAAATTTAGGTTATTCGTGAAGCGATAGACGCGCAAAAGCTACGGTTTAAAAAATCGAGCCTCTGCTTGCAGGTCACAACGGATCGTCTCCAAAGCGGTTGCGTCCGTTAGTGCCTTGCTGTACGAAAAATACGATCAGTATGATCGAGCCTATTAGCGGGATAAGATTTAATAGATAAAACCAGCCGCTTCTATCGGTATCATGCAGGCGCCTTACCGCTACGGCGATAGAAGGCAAAAGCATTGCCAACAAAAAGATTAAGTTAATAAAACCGATCGTTTCGCCGGAACTAGTAACGGTATATGTGCCTAAAAAGCCGTCTAGTACCGACGTTACTATTCCCAAAAGTACCCCAAATAATGTGAACCACCAATACTCTGAACGCGGCGCGCGCCCCTCAAAGTTACAATAGTTTTCTTTCAGACAAGTTCGCACCGACTCCATAAAAGTCATTCTCAACTCCTTTTTAAAAAATATAGTAAATTATATAGCAACATGACTTAAATTTATCTTTTATATTGATTAAATTTTAAAATTATGCCCCCCGAATTTAGGCGAAATTTAAAGACAAGCTCCGCCGCAAAAGCAAGCCGCATCAGTCCATAGGATCGTTATTCATCTGCCTTACGTGCATACCAAGATGCGCCAGATCGTAGTTGTTTCGTGAGGCGCGAAATTCCGTCGTGCCATAAACTGCGCCGATGCCGAATATCGCCGTGATCACCGAACCAATATTGGATGCAAGTAGATAAAGCGAGGAATTTAGCACGCTTAAAGCGATATCTATGATGCTTAGCAGTGCAAATACGTAAAACGCTCGCAGATAGGTTTTTTCGCCCGAGCAGTCGGAAAGCTCCTTGCAAACCAAAAGCGCAAACGGCAAAAAAACGGCGGTACAAAAGGTAGCCAAAGCCGTTAGCAGCATAGAATTTTCGAAAAAAACGCGTCCTACAAGCACCAGAGCGTTTAAATACCAAAATACGCCAAATATCGTGAAGTTAAAAAGTAGCCTCTTTGAGCGCATGCTTCTGGAGGCGAAATACAATCCCACGGCAAAACAGATGGTAGCTATGAATGAGATATTGCCAACTTCCTCCGCCTTGACGGAATCAATATAATACGCCGCAACGTTTAATAAATTTAACCCAAGCGCGATGTAAAGCGGTACTTTGGCATTTGATAGACTCTCCGCGCTCCTATCGTCCCGCTCATATACGAAATCCACTTCGCCCAAGCCTAGGCGCGCATTTTGCTCCCGAACCATCGAGCCGAGTTTAAAAAAATCGCTAATAAGCCAGATCAAAAATATCACATTCGGCAGGGAAAACACCATAAAAGGATTTTTTAGATTTGCAGCTACCTCCTGCACATCCGAGGCGGTAATATTGGAATCTGGGCGTAGCTGAGCCATAATCTCGATAAACAAATCGCTTTGTATCAGTAAAAACGCCCCCGCAAGCACTGCCCATATTATAAACCCCAACCCTCCTAAAAGCTGAAATACAGCAGAGACTATGCGTCCAAGATAGAAGCGGTGCGCTCCAAAAGCGCCCAAAACGACGTAAAACGCATAGGCCTTATTTATATCGTAAGCCTTAGCCGCGATATTGGACGAGGCGGTGTATCCGCCCTCATAATCGCCGTTAAAATTTGAACCACCGCCGTTAAATTTTAAATTGCCGCCGCCGTTATTAAAATTTGAGCCATTGTCTGCGTTAAAATTTCCGCCGCCAACGCTTCCGCCAAAATTTGCGCTACTGCCTGAAGCATTAAAATTTACGCTGCCGCTAGCCGCGGTAAAATTTGAACTTCCGTTTGCGCCGCCCAGGCTGCTGCCGAAATTCGAGCCGCCCGAGTTACCAAAAGTGCCGGAATTTGCGCCCGAGAAGCCCGTTTGTGACGAGGCAGCTTCTGCTTGGTCTAAATTTGCGCCTAAAATTTCATCGTTATAATTTTCGCCGGTCGAGCTTTTTAAAATTTCATCGCCCGAGCTTTGCTGCGCATCTTTTAGGTCAGAGCTTTCCTGTGCCGCAGCTAGCGGCTTTTGGGAGTTTAAATTTACTGCCTTTTTTTTGATATTCGCAAGGCAAGCGGGGTTAGTTTCGCCGCCCCAGATGTCATTTCCCATCCTAGCTCCTTAATTTTTGGAGTAATTTTACCCGAAATTTAAAGAATTTGCGTTACTCTACGGCAAATTTTAACGGAGGAAAAATGAATGAAGCAAAGTTTATGAACGAAACCGCACCTTTTACCTTTATTTTGGCTTTTGCGCCGTCCTTAGAAACAACCTCGACTGGCGTTAAAATCTCGATCTTGCCGACTTTTTTACCGTCTAGCGATATGTCGGTCGTCTTTGTTAAAACCTCGGCGTTTAGGCTTATCGCCGCCGCACAGGCCGCGACCAAAACGAATTTAAAACTTTTCATCGCACTTCCTTAAGAAAAATTATTAATGTAATTTTATAAATTTAGCGCTTAAAATTACATCGCTATATTTTATTACGAAGCGGGTTTTGTATATTAAAAGAGTAAAATTTGAAGTAAGGGCGCGGCAAACCGGGCCGAATTTGAGATTTACCCAAATTTGCCGCGAAGGTAAAAGCCGCACGAACGGCGGCTAAATTTAACGAGCAATCAGTGCTTTTTAAGCCCCATCGCAGCGACGTCTAGCGCGATCTCTTCGTTATTTATCGTGATTAGTCCGCGCTCTAAAATTTTGCTTGCGATCGCGTGCGCTTCGTCAAGCGAATGCATCTTGTACGTGCCGCACTGATACTTGTTTAGCTCGGGGATGTCTTCTTGGTTTTTGACGCCCAGGATATCCTTCATCGACGCCGTCCACGCGGCCTTGACCGCCTCCTCGCTCGGCACGCCGATAACGCTCATATAAAAGCCCGTTCTGCAGCCCATCGGCGAGATGTCGATGATCTCGGCGCCCTTGCCGTTTAGGTGATCTCGCATAAAGCCTGCAAACAGATGCTCTAGCGTGTGAGTGCCTTTTTCGGGCAGGATTTCTTCGTTTGGCTTGCAAAAACGCAAATCAAACACGCTTATATCGTCGCCTTTTGGCGTTTTCATCGTCTTTGCCAGACGTACGCCCGGCGCCTTCATCTTCACGTGATCGACGCAAAAACTATCTAGTAGAGGCATATTTTCTCCTTATTTTTAACATAAATTCGGCGTGATTTTAGCTAAATTTACTAAATTTTAGCTCAAATTTGAGCTTATTAAAAACGAATAGATATAAAGCTGTCTTGACAAAATTTGCGCAGCCGTTACGCGCCAAAATCGCTTTAATGCTGTAGCGAGGCAAAGTCAAATTTGAAAGAAAAAGAGGTAAATTTGAAAGAAAAATCGGGCAAAAGCCCGACTAGAAGTATTAAATTTTAAGCAAAATGAGGTTTGATCTGCTCTATCCAGGCGCTGATTCTAGGCTCGGTTTTTTCGCTTTCGTTATCGGCATCAAGCGGCAGACCGACGAACTTACCGTCTCTTACGGCTTCCGATTCGTCAAATTTATATCCGTCCACGGACACTGCGCCTACGACGTTTGCGCCGGCTTTTACGACCTCATCGTAAAGCTTGCCCATCGCGCCGCAAAAACTATCCGCATAGCTCTCGGCATCGCCCGTACCAAATATCGCAACCGTCTTGCCGCTAAGCTTTAATCCGCCGAAATCAAACGCGTCCCAGTCGTCTTGCAAGTCGCCCGTACCCCAGGTAGAAACGCCCAAAATCAGCTTGTCAAAGCCGTTTAGCTTAGCCGCGTCGCAGTTTGCTACGTTTAAAAGCTCGTTTTCTAGCCCCAAATTCTCGGCTAAAAAGCTCGCCGCCTCCTCAGTATTTCCCATACTGCTTCCAAAAATGATACCTATCATTTAAATTTCCTTTAAAAAATATGATGACTTATCGTGTAGGGCACCAGTCGCAGCGATCCGCCGCATCCGCACTCCCGTTTAACCTCGATGTAGCGCGAGAAATTCGCATTTCTCGGTGCTACGATGAACATCCTGTCAAACTCTCCGCCGCTAAGTGCCTCAAAGCCCCTAGCGATCTCGCAGTTAGCCAGATGAAACCGCTCTTTGGTTATCTCCTTAAAGCACGGCATAACGCCGAAAAGCTTGCGCCCGCCCTGCTCGGCAAAGATAATCCCGTCTTGAAAATAAACGTTTTTATCAAAATGTTTGGCGCGTATTTTATCATAAACAAACTGAGAAAACATTATGTCCGCGTCAAAACATATTCCGTTTTGGGATTTTACCATGAGGATTAGCTTGGCGGCCGGGTGTTTGGGAGAGACGGCTAGTGGCGGGACGGCGTCTAATTTACCCGTTTTATAGGCGCAGATGACGGCGTTTGAAGCGATACAAAAGCTTGAAATTTTGCTTCGGCTAGGATTTTTAAACTCGCATAAGTCCTCTATGCGCTTTAAAAAAATTCCCTCCAAATTTAAGCCCGAATACGCATAAGAAAGAGGGATTTTTAGCCCTCGCTCTACGCAACAGTTGTATAAATTTATAAAAATTCGGGCTTTATTTACCGCATCAAGCCCTAAAAAAATACTTGGAGTTATTTCTCCAATACCTGATAAAAAGCCGAATTTCATCTATTAGTCTTTTGCCTTGCAGCATCCAAATTCCTTATCTAGCCCAAAGACTTTGCAATACTCGCTAAACACGCAGCTGACGCTTCTTTTGGCGCAGACGATCGGGATATTGCGCTTTTTGGCTTGGTTTTTTATCGTTTTCATCGTATTGTGATTTAAAAAACTAGTTAGCATCACGACGCACTCGGTATCTTGCGGGATGGGTTTGCGATTTACGCGGTTTTCGTTGCGCGCGTCCCAGTGCTCGATAGCTTCTGCGCCGAGGTCTTTTAGGACTGCTTTTATAGGCGTTATCTCGTCGGCTCCGATAACTAAAACTGACATTTTGGACTCCTGTTTATTTGATTGTGATTATTATAAAATAGATTAGCTAAAAAACAGCTTAGTTATGATAGTTGTTATCAGTTAAGTGCAAATTTGTAACGCGTATTAAATTTGGCGAGGTAGTTTTAAATTTGACTGCTAATATTATCTTTTAGGATCAAGAAACGGCGATCAAATTTGACGAATAGACGGCAAGAGCAAAAAGCTCAACGTTTTTGCTCTTAAATTTGACAGAAGATAAATCAAATTTGAGTTCAAATTTACGCGTCCGATTTTGCCGTCTTATCAAACTCCATCTGTTTTTCGAGCCGCTTAAACTCGTCCGCATAAATTAGCGCATTATCGACGCACTCAAGCCAAAACTCCAGCGTTCGCGCGTCCTTGCCGAAGTGCTTTTGCAGCAAAGCTTCGACGCTCATCACGCCGCACTCGCGCAAAAACGCCTTGTACGCGCTGATAAATTTATCGCCCGAGCGCGTAAACTCGTCCAGCAAAAACTGCGAAAGCAGGTAGCCGACGGTGTAGGGGTAGTTGTAGATGTATTGATCGGTCTTGTAAAAATGTAGCTTAAAGTACGGCAAAAAGCCCTCCGCATCCTGCGTCGTATCGCCGTAGCGTCCTCGCCACGCCTTTTGCATGAGCTCTTCTATCTGCGCCACGCCGACCGCGCCCTTTTGCC
>CAUQRE010000017.1:0-9213 GCA_963520315.1 uncultured Campylobacter sp.
CCTTAACCCGGCCTCAACGTGAGCTACCTTAATCTGCTTATAAAAAGCGGCCAAAGACGCAATGCTGGCAGTCGTAGTGTCTCCATGAACAAAGACCATGTCGGGCTTAAAATCATCTAAAACATCTCGCATTTTTAGCAAAATCCTAGACGTCAGATCATATAGATCTTGCCCCGCCTGCATGATATCTAAATCATAATCAGGCACTATCTCAAATATCTCTAACACCTGATCAAGCATTTGCCTATGCTGAGCTGTAACACAGACCTTAACGTCAAATTCCTGACATTTTTTAAACTCTTTTACTAAAGGAGCCATTTTGATAGCTTCCGGACGAGTACCGAAAATGATAAGTATTTTTTTTATATTACCCAAAGAATAGCCAATCTCGCAATCCAATCTCCCAAATTAGCATGCTCTTCTGCAGCCAAAATTTGAATTCTTTTGCTAAAAATTTAGATATTTTATAAAAAATTCAATTAAATACGAATTAGTCTCAAATAATTTTTGATTTATGAATTTTGTACGATATTCGGTTAGATAGTAAGAAATTTGAAAGAAAAACCTGCGGAAAGCCGAAGCCTTCCGCAGATAAAGGCGTATTACATCATTCCGCCCATGCCGCCCATTCCGCTCATATCAGGCATCGCAGGCATCGGTTTGTCCTCTTTTAGCTCGCTTATAGTAGCTTCCGTAGTTAAAAGCAGGCTCGCCACACTGACCGCGTTTTGAAGAGCCACGCGCTCAACCTTGACCGGGTCGATGATACCGGCTTTAAACATATCCACATACTCGCCCGTAGCCGCGTTAAAGCCGTAGTTATCGTCTTTGCTAACGCTTACGGAGTTTGCTACTACGCCAGCGTCAAAGCCCGCGTTTTCAGCGATCTGGCGTAGCGGAGCGGTTAGCGCGCGTCTTACGATATCAGCGCCGATAGCTTCGTCGCCGCTTAGTTTTAAATCTACTTTTGCGCTCGCCTTGATAAACGCAGCGCCACCACCGATAACGATGCCCTCTTCTACGGCCGCTTTAGTCGCGCTTAGAGCATCGTCTACGCGGTCTTTTTTCTCTTTCATCTCGGTCTCCGTGGCTGCTCCGACCTTGATAACCGCTACGCCGCCGCTTAGCTTAGCTAGGCGCTCTTGTAGTTTTTCTTTGTCGTAGTCGCTCGTAGTTTCTGCGATTTGAGCTTTTATCTGGATGATTCTAGCGTCGATTGCCGATTTCTCGCCTGCGCCGTTTACGATAGTCGTATTATCCTTGTCGATGATGACGCTTGAAGCTTGTCCTAGATCGTTTAGAGTCGCGCTTTCTAGCGTTCTGCCTAGCTCTTCGCTCACCACTTCGCCGCCTGTTAATATCGCGATATCCTCAAGCATCGCTTTTCTGCGATCGCCAAAGCCGGGAGCCTTAACCGCAGAGATGTTTAGCACGCCGCGAAGCTTGTTTACTACTAACGTTGCAAGTGCCTCGCCCTCGATATCTTCAGCGATGATTAGTAGCGGTTTGCCTGTTTTTTGGATCTGCTCGAGCACAGGTAGCAAATCTTTTAAATTTGTAATCTTCTTGTCAAACAGCAAGATAAACGGATTGCTTAGCTCGACCTGCATCTTTTCGGCGTTTGTGATGAAGTACGGGCTTAGATATCCGCGGTCAAACTGCATACCCTCAACCACGTTTAGCTCGTCGTGGATTGATTTTGCTTCCTCTACGGTTATTACGCCGTCTTTGCCGACTTTTTCCATCGCGTCAGCGATCAGTCCGCCGATAGCAGAGTCCGAGTTTGCCGAGATAGTCGCTACTTGCGCGATCTCTTTTTTATCAGTTACTTTGCGAGATAAGCTTTTTAGCTCGGCGATTATAGCTGCGGCCTCTTTATCCATACCGCGTTTTACCTCGACCGGATTTGCGCCTGCGGTGATGTTTCTTAAACCCTCTTTAAAGATAGAGTGCGCCAAAACCGTAGCCGTAGTCGTACCGTCGCCAGCCTCGTCGTTTGTTTTGCTAGCAACCTCTTTTACTAGGCCTGCGCCCATGTTTTCTAGAGCATCTTTTAGCTCGACCTCTTTAGCTACGCTCACGCCGTCTTTGGTGATCGCAGGAGCACCGAAGCTCTTTTGCACTAGCACGTTTCTACCGCGAGGCCCCATCGTTACTTTTACCGCGTCGTTTAGTTTTCTAACGCCTTCATATAGTCTATTTCTAGCCTCGTCTGAAAAAAATATCTCTTTTGCCATCTTTATTCCTTTAAATTTAGATTATTTTAAAACGCCTAAAACATCTTCGATTTTTAGAACCAAATATGTTTTACCATCAAGCACGACCTCGGTGCCGCCGTATTTAGCGAAAACCACGCTATCACCCACGCTCACGCCTTCTACCTCGCTTGATACCGCCAAAACCTTACCGCTTAAAGGTTTTTCTTTTGCATTATCGGGTATAATGATGCCCGAAGCGGTCGTTTTGACGTCCTCGAGACGCTCGACTAAGACTCGTTTGCCTAACGGTTGAAAATTCATGATTCATCCTTTATGGTTTGATTTTACTTTTTTAGCACTCTTTTGTTTTGAGTGATGAAATTATAGTCAAATTTTTAGAATTTGTCAATAATTTAGCTAAAATTCTTAAAAAGTCTTAGTATAATCGGCTCAAGTTTCATAATAAAATTAAACTAAATCTAAAAGGATAGACGATGAAAATTTTAGGCGCCCTGCTCGGACTCGTTTTTGCTTTGCTTATTGCGGCTTACGTTGTAGCCTTTACGGATTTTGGCAACGGTTTAGTTAAACCGTATGCCCAAAATTTGATTAAAGAAAAAAGCGGATTTGACGTTAAATTTGACAAATTTCAGATCCGTCCGACGAGCGTAGATATCGTAGCTAACGTAAACGGCGAGATCGTAGCGAACGTAAACGGCGGGCTTTCGATTTTCTCGCAAAGCCTCGATCTAAAATACGACGTCGCCGTTAGCGATCTAAAAAGCCTGGGCGTCAAGTTAAACGAAGCTATGAAAATCTCGGGCATCGCAAATGGCAAATTTAGCGATTTTACCGCTAGTGGAGTAGGCCAAATGCTAGGCTCAAACGTCAGCTTCGACGCAAATTTAAAGGACTACAAGCCGCTTTCTTTAAAGCTCGACGCTAAAAATTTACAGGTCGAAAAAGCTCTAGCGCTAGCCGGCCAGCCTATCTACGCGCACGGTAAAATCTCCGCCGTAGCAAATATCGTAGAAAGCGGCGGCAAGCCAAACGGCACCGCAAATATCGATATCTTGGACGTCAAAACCGACAATGCGCTCATCGCAAAGGATTTTAACGTCACTCTGCCGTCAAATTTCGCCGCAAACGGCAAAATCGTAGCCGACGTCAAAGACGGCATCGTAAATGCCAAAAGCGCGGTGATCACGCCGCTAGCGACGATCGGCAGCGACAAGACGATCTACGATCCAAACTCAAACACCCTAAGCAGCGACGTCAAGCTCATCGTGGACGATCTGGCCAAATTTGAGCCCGTCGTGGGGCAAAAGCTTAGCGGAGCGTTTAAAGCAAACGGCAACGTCATAGCCACCGCCGGCGAACTAAAAAACTTCGACGTCAAGATCGAGGGATTCGGCGGTAACGTCGATGCGGTGCTAAACGGCGGCAAACTCATAGCCAAAATCAGCTCGCTAAAGCTTGACGAGCTAGTTAAAATCGCCGCTTTCCCGGCGTTTGTCGGCGGAACGATCAGTGGCGAAGCGGTACTAAACGACGTCCACAACACGCAAAATATCTCTGGCTCTGTCAAGCTCGCTACAAAAAACGCGCGGCTAAATCCGTCCGAGCTAAAACAGGTCGCAAAAGAGATAAATTTGAGTAAACCTCTAGCCTTTGAGCTAAACGCAAACGCCGACGTGGCAAGCTCGAAAGCCAAATTTAACGCCTCGCTAAACTCCGAACTTCTAAAACTAAAGAGCCTAAGCGGCGTTTACGGACTGGACGACAAAAACGTGGACGTCAAATTTGACGCGGGCATCGATGATCTGGGTAAATTTGAAGAGCTAATCGGCAAAAAACTATCGGGCAAAGTGGACGTCAAAGGCGCGGCGAAGCTCGCAAAAGGCGCGCTTAGCGAGCTAGGTCTAAACGCAAACGCTCTAGGCGGCAAGATAGATGCAAACCTCAAAAACGAAAAACTCACGGCAAATTTAAGTGCACTTTCGCTCAAAGACGCATTTACGCTGGCTGCGCTGCCAAACTACGCCGACGCCGTGATCGACGGATCCGTAAATCTAAGTGGACTGGATCCGAAAAATCTCAGCGGTACGGCTAAATTTAACCTCAAAAACGGTATCGTAAACAGCGCCGTCGTAGCAAAGGAGCTGGATAAACGCTTCCCAAGCGGCACGAAATTTGACGCCAATGCAGACGTCGCCATAAACGGCGGCAAGGCTAAATTTGACGCGGTAGCAAACCTCGTCTCAAACGCGAACAAGAACCTAATAGCGCTAAAAAATCTAAAAGGCGACTACGAGCTTGAAAGCGGCTCGGCGAAGGCGGACTTTGAGCTTAACATAAGAGAGCTAAAAGAGATCGAGTTTTTGGTCGGAAGGCCGCTTTACGGGCCTTTGCTAGTTATCGGCGATGCGACGAAAACGGGCGAAAAGCTAAGCGCGAACGTAAATTCGCGGCTCTTTAACGGCGATCTTAAAGCAGTCTTAAAAGACGATATCTTAAACGCAAATTTAAAAAGCTTCACCGCCAAAGGCCTCACAGACTTTTTGGGTCTCTCGCACGTCTACGACGGCACGGGCGATATGACGATGGATTACAACCTCGCCTCGCAAAAAGGTAAATTTGACGTCACGGTAAATGACGGCAGGCTTGCAAAGACCGATTTTACCGAGCAGGTAAGAACCTTCACGGGACGCGACATAACAAGCGAAATTTATAAAAATAGCAAAATAAAAGGCACGATAAACAAAAACCTCATCGACTTTAACGCCGATATGAACGCGACTAGAAGCCACGTTTCGGTAACTAGCGGCAAATACGACATGGCAACCAAGGCCGTAAACGTGCCGATCAAGATGAACTACGAAAAAACCGACATCGACATCACGGTCACGGGCACCAGCGACAACCCGAAATACACGATCGGCTCGGACTACCTAAAAGGCAAGGTGGTTAAGGAGCTGGATAGATTTTTAGATAAGAAATTCGGAAAGGACGACGAAAACGGCACCACGGGCGATGCGAAAAAAGACGCTAAAAAAGATGCGATAAAAGGGCTGCTCAAGGGGCTGTTTTAGGTAAATTTGAGCTAAGCGAGGCGGTAAATTTGATGCCGAATTTGAGTAAAATAAGTTTGGCAAGTGCGGTAAATTTAAGCCGGAGCCCGCTTACTCAGGGTGTTAAATTTGAGCTGCTGCTCAGCTGAATTTGATCGCTCGGCTCTGCGGTTAAATTTACGATTTATCTGACGGCAAATTTAATCCTTTTTGATTAAAGTCGGTGGCACGGCTCGGTACTAAGATCAAAGCTTTAAATTTAAGACCTTACGGGTAGCGAATTTAAAAGATCCCAGGACGCTAAATTTAGATCGCTAAGCTAAATTTAAGTCTGCTTTGAGGATAGATGGCGGGCAAGGCGGCGATGAATTGCCAGCAAGCTCTGCAGCCAGCAAAAAGCTATGAATTTTTGAATTTTATGCGACAAAAAATGATTAATAAAGCGCTAAAGAAGCAATGATTTAAAGGAGTAAATTTGAACACAGCAGACAATCAGACGCAAAATTTAAACTACAATCCCCACAACCCAAATTTGACGAATCCCGGCTTAAATAAATTTGCGATGGATTACGATAAAGAGCCGATAATTCTTAAAAACTACGAGGAAGCGTATCAGGTTTTAATATCGATTATACCGCCTATAATCGGACTATACGGCGCACTTATTTTAAATAGTAATTACGACTATGATGACCTTATAGGTGATATTCTTGGCTTATGCGCACTTATGCTTTTATTGATACTATTTTTTGTGCTATTGGAATTTATCGGTTATAAACAAGAGCGACCTGTTTTAAAGATAAAAAATAGCAGTATAGAATTTTACGAAAAAGGCAAAAGAGTTTTCGTATCAAAACGCGACGACTTAAGGAAATTTATTTATAAGCCGTTTTTTACAATTAGCAAAAGACCTAGGAACTGGCTATTTTGGTTTGCTATAGCGCCTATGGCTTTTTACCTCATCTACATCTTTACGTTATCTTCGTATGTTACGCGCCTTGCTCTTTGCTTTGCGGTATTTAATCTTTTAGGGATTTTCCTCACTAAATTTTTCTTCTGCCTCATCCTAGGCGGCAAGAATGCAAAATTTTCATCTTTTTTGGTTATTTGTATAGATGAGCCGCACAATAAACCCGGCAGCTTTTATCGGCGCGCATTTAAAATAAGAGTATCTTGCATATAAAATGAGAGCGAGGCAGAAATCCATATTCTTTCACTCTCATTTTATATGCCGATTTTGTCCTTTTTAAACGCCTTTTAAAATGTCTTTAAAACTCTTGTTCTATTTTAATCTATATGCTTCATGTCTCTAAGTAGACCTACAAATCTACCTACTATTTGACATTCACATTGATAAAATCTCATAGGTGTATAAATAGGATTGTAAGATACTAACATTAATTCTTCTCCTTGTTTATAGCACTCTTTGATGACTAGCCCGTCCGGAGTGTTTACCGCATATACGTTTCCGTCTTTATATGGTACACCTCTTGCTATCATGCATAAATCCCCGTTGCAAAGATGGGGCTCCATACTATCGCCTTGAGCCGGTATAATATCAACAGGATAAGGCCCGCTGCAGTTACTAAATTTATTTAATATTTTATTGTCCATTACTACCTCGTCAAAATCTTCGTCTTCATTCCAACCTCCGCCGCCGAGGCTTGCTCTAACGTTAAATAGCCTTAGAGTTTTATATCTCTTTTCGGACTCGTCCAAACTTTCGCCCTCTTGATTGTAAAAGAATAAATTGATAGAAATTTTGCGTTTTACCAAAAAATCCATTATTTGCTTATACGGTATGGCGTTTCTAAATTTCATCTGAGCGTAGGCGTTGGGGTTTATCCCCAGTTCTCTAGC
Organism: uncultured Campylobacter sp.; assembly: GCA_963520315.1. Classification (GTDB taxonomy): domain Bacteria; phylum Campylobacterota; class Campylobacteria; order Campylobacterales; family Campylobacteraceae; genus Campylobacter_A. Next base: position 7,130 of record CAUQRE010000017.1, read on the forward strand.
TACATCGCCGTCTTTAATGTTTTTCTTGCCTTCGGTAGCCAATATGTCCTTTAATCTTTCCGTAACTTCGTTCATATTCATACACTCTCCTTTTGGTTTTATTTTGTAATAAATTTATCTAATTTTAGTCCAAATGTTAAAATTTATTATGTTTTATAAGGAATATACCCAAACCACAGCCCATACACAGCTGTGTAGAGTTATAGTCTACTATAAAGAAACAAAGGAGATAATATGGTAAGAGCCGAGCTTAAAAGGTTGATCATAGAAGCCCGGGATTTTGATTTTAGGAGCAGGACAATGTTTTGTATATGGAGCCCGAGCTGGAACGCAACGATAACGATAGAGGGTAGGTATGAATATAAAATAGCCGATATCAAAAGTGAGATTATAAGATGTGAAAAGGCCATAAACCGTGGTGAGCTAGCCTGTAATGTTAAAAATCAAAAATACATGGCTGCTCTTTACAAAGAATTAAAAAGACTAGGTGGGGCGGCATAAACCGCCGCCTCTTAAAAATTCATAATCAATAGCTCGCCGCTAGTTTTTCTTTCCACTGCGTTGTTTAGGCTATAACTCACCTCAAGCTCTTTAACATTAAGGCCCGCGTAAAGATCGCGTACCATTTCGCAGTCGTTATAGCTAAGCATAAATTTAGCCTTGACGCTCTTTAAGATTTGAGCTAAATTCTGATGATCAGACGTCGTAAATCCATCCGCCGTCTTGTAATAGCTTTCTGTGCCTACGTAAGGCGGATCTGCGTAAAAGAGAGTGTCGGTGCCGTCATACTGTTCTATCAGCTTTTCATAGCTCAAATTTTCTATAGAAGCGCGCTTTAGACGCCTTGAATATATAGAAAAGTCCCTGTATATATTTTTAGTACTCCTGTTTTTGGGCATGGCAAAATTATCCCCTTTTGCGCCGAAGCTTAGGCTTATTTGATAGTAGTAAAACGCCGCAGCCTCTATCTTGTTTTTAGGTTTTATCTTACCCTCTTTTATGGCGTAGAATATCTCGCGGCTTTTTAGCATAGCGTCCACATAGGCACTTAGGCTTTGCGGTCTAGTCCCAATAATGCGGTGTAAATTTATGAGATCGCCGTTGATATCATTGATTATCTCGATTTTGCTTGGTTCTTTTTGATAAAACACCGATAGCGCACCGCCGAATACTTCAACATATTTAATATGTGGCGGCATAAGAGGGATTATCTTGCTTGCCAACTTTGATTTACCGCCTACCCAAGCAAACGGAGCCTTTAGTTTAGTAGTCTTCATGATTTTCCTTACAAATTTAAATTTTTTCGCTACCTTGTAAGAAAATTTAGTAATATTACCTTGCTACTTTGTATTTACGAGGCGGGGTTGCCGGCGGCCTTGCTTCGTAGCTTTTTACCCCTCAAACTCAATCTCTATCTCATAGTTGCTTGTACTTAATCTATGGCTTACGCTTTTGATACTAAATTCGTTTGCTTCTAGTCCCGCTATACCGCTAAATTTGAGTTTCCCGCCCGCTACTATATTTGCTCCGGGCAACGAGCATCTACCATTTATGCCGCCCTTTTGTAGCTCGTTTAGCTTTGCTTCGCCTTGCCTAAAAGCCTCGTTATCTGATTTTGGTTGGGCTATTTGCATCTTGTAGGTTTGTTCGCCAGAGCCTATCTTGATACTCTTGGTCTTTCCGGCTTCTGTGTCTTGCCACTCTACTATAACCGCTCCGTAGGAATTTCTATTTGCCTCTGTGATTTCTAATGAGTAAAGCTCGGCTAAATTTAGAGTAAAAGCGGGCAAGCTTTCATTTTTTGGAGTATTGCTCGTTTGCGTTTCGTCTCCTTTGGCGTCTTTCGCGGCTATGACGATGGTGTCATTTTTGACCGCCATGATAAAGCCGTAATCAAAGCACAGCCCATACAAGAAATCTAGATCTCCCGCGTCGTTTTGCAAGATGGAGGCGATGTTTTGATCCTGCCCGGACGTTTTTACGGATAGCTTATTTTCGGTGGCTATTTTTCTTGCTATTTCAAATACGGTGGTATTCTCCCAGCTTCTGCGCTTTTTGATTTTTTGAGGGCTTGCGAAATTTAC
>CAUQRE010000018.1:0-9173 GCA_963520315.1 uncultured Campylobacter sp.
TTACTACGTTTTCGTCGTCGTTTTTCGCCACTAAATATACCTTTTAAGAACTTCCGGGATATCGATGTTGCCGTCTGCTTTTTGGTAGTTTTCCATTATCGCTATGAGCGTTCTGCCTACGGCTAGGCTCGAGCCGTTTAGGGTGTTTACCAGGGCGTTTTTCTTGCCGTCTTTGTAGCGGATTTTAGCTCTGCGAGCTTGGAAGTAGCGGGTATTTGATACCGAGCTTATCTCGCGGTATTTGTTTTGTCCTGGTAGCCAGACCTCGAGGTCTATCGTCTTTGCCGCGCTAAAGCCCAGATCTCCGCTGCAAAGCAGCATGTGGCGGTGCGGCAGCCCAAGGCTAGTTAGCAAGTCGCTAGCGCACGCTACCATCTCGTCTAGCATCTGCGCGCTAAGCTCCGGAGTCGTGATGGATACCAGCTCGACCTTTTCAAACTGATGTTGGCGTATCATGCCGCGCGTATCGCGTCCGGCGGAGCCTGCTTCTTTGCGGAAGCACGCCGAGTAGCAAGTCATCTTTATCGGCAAGCTCTCTACGGGCAAAATTTCATCGTTGTAAAGATTCGTCACCGGTACTTCGCTAGTGGGTATCAGATACAAATCCTCGTCGCGCACTTTATAGAGATCTTCTTCAAATTTAGGCAGTTGTCCTGTGCCGTAGAGCGTATTTGAGCTAACCAAAAACGGCACGTTAACCAGCTCAAAGCCGCGCGCGCTGTTAAAGTCTATCATGTAATTAACCAGAGCTCTTGATAGGCGCGCCCCCATGCCCTTTAGTACGCAAAAGCGCGAGCCTGAAAGCTTAACGCCGCGCTCGAAATCAAGCCAGCCTAAGCTCTCGCCAAGCTCGTAGTGCTCTTTGGGCACGAAGTCAAATTTAGTCGGCTCTAGTACCGTTTTTACGCAGACGTTACCCTCTTCGTCGGCGCCAAACGGCACGTCGTCGTCGGTGATATTTGGCACGCAGCTTGCGATGTTTTCTAGCTTTTCCTCGTATGCGCGCACGATATCGGCAGCATCGCCCATCGCCGTTTTGTTTAAATTTAGCTTGTTTTTTAGCTCGTCCGTGTTTTCGCCGTTTCTGGCCTTTATGCCTAGCTCCTTGCTTTTGGCGTTTTGGATCGCTTGGAAATTTTCTAGGGCTTGGCGCTTGGCTTTTAGCTCGTTAAACGTCGTCAAAAGCTCGTTTAAAACCTCGGGCTTTACGTTTTTTCCCTGTAATTTTTTTACGAACTCGTCGTAGCGCGTGTCGAGTAGTTTTAGATTTATCATTTTTATCCTTTACACCATAAACATAACTTTAGCAAATATCACGATGATCGCCGCCGCCGTAAACGCAAACGGATGAATGTTGCCTAGCGGGCTAGGGCGTTTTAGTATAAATTTACACGTGAGATTGGTCGCTACGGCCGCAAATATCAGTAGCGCCAAGATAACCTTTATCATAAAGACGATTTGTAAATTCGACTCAAAATACCCGCCAGCTTTTGAGCCGACCCAGCTACTCATCATCATGCCGCCCGTTAGCACCAAAAGCAGCACGCAAAGCGGCATGATTTTTATCGCGACGCTTGAGATGGCTTGCTGCGCTTTTTGCGCTATTTCTGCGGGCAGTTTGGCTTTAGCTCTTGAAAAAATAATCACGTCGAAAAATAAAAATCCGACGAAAATGATAGCGCAGATTAGGTGAATAAGCTGCGCGTAAGGGTAGATTGCTTGCATTTTTTTCCTTTAAAATTTATTTGTATATGCCCGTTGCGGCGCGTATTTTTTCCATTATCGGCGCTGCGACGGCTCGCGCTTTTTTCGCGCCTTCGTTTAAAATTTCATCCACTTCGCCCGCGTGATTTAGATAATAATCAAATTTGCCTCTCGCGTCCGCAAAATAGTCCCAAACCAGCTCGTTTAGATACGCCTTAAAGTGTCCGTGTCCTTCGCCGCCTCGCTCGTAACGCGCTTGCAGAACCTTTTGTCCGTCCTCGTCCAGGAATAATTTAGCGATATTATAGACATTACAGTTTTGCCACTGCTTAGGTGCTTCAAGCGGCTCCGAGGTCGTCACGATGCTTGAAATTTGCTTTTTTAGCTCTTTGGCGCCGGCGAAAATATCTATCGTATTTCCGTAGCTTTTGCTCATTTTCGCGCCGTCTGTGCCGGGCACCGTAGCTACGTTTTCATCGACCTTGTACTCCGGCAGGACGAAGAGCTCGCCGTGCTCGTTGTTAAATTTGATCGCGATGTCGCGGGCGATCTCGACGTGCTGGATCTGATCCTTGCCCACAGGCACGACCTGCGCGCCGTATAGCAGGATATCGGCCGCCATCAAAACCGGATAGCTAAAAAGCCCGTGATGCGAGGTTAAGCCCTTTGCGACCTTGTCCTTGTAGCTATGCGCGCGCTCGAGCAGGCCCATAGGCGTGTATTGGCTCAGTATCCAGTAGAGCTCTAAGACCTCTTTGACGTCGCTTTGCACCCAAAATACGCTCTTTTGCGGATCGATACCCAGCGACAAAAACGCGCTTGCGGCCTCATAGGTGTTTTGTTTTAGCTTCCCCGCGTCGGCGACCGAGGTCATGGCGTGATAGTTTGCGATAAACATAAACATCTCGTTTTGCCCCTGCGCCTCAACCATTTGTTTGATGGAGGCGAAGTAGTTGCCTAGGTGTAGTTTGCCGCTTGGTTGCAAACCTGTTAGTACTCTCATTTTTCTCTCTTTCTCTTGCCTTGCGCGTTGTCTTTTGCGCGCTTTTTGCGGATTTCGTTAAAATTTGACTCGATAGGCTACATGCCTTATCTTCGTCAAATTTTAACTTCAAAGCCACAAAAAATCATCGCAAAATACTGCCGCTTCAAAATTTGCATTAAATCATACAAAATTTGTAATCTGCTAAATTTTAAAAATTCATTTATCTTTTTTGCGCTAAATTTTGCAATCCGCCGAATTTTCACGCCGACGCGAACGAACGCTACCGCTTTAAATTTGAAACCCAAATTTACGCTCAAATTTCAACCCAAATTTTACTTAATCCTTTTTTATTTTTTCTAAAATCTCTTTCGCGACCTGCTCTAGCCCTTTGCCTTCGACGTCGATTATGAGATCGGCAACGTTTTTATACATCTTTTTTCTCTCGTCAAAAAGCTTTTTAGCCGCGTTTAAATCCTTTAAAAGCGGGCGTTTGGCGTAGTGCATCTGCGCTTCGCCGCTCTCGTCGATTCGTTTTAAAATCGCCTCGAAACTTGATTTTAGATAGATGATTTTTCCGATTTTTTTAAGGCCTTTAACCTTTGCAAAGCCGCCGCCAGCCGCGATCACCGAGGATTTTACGTTTTTGGATAGCTTTTTAGCGAGTTTTGCCTCGCATTTTCTAAAATACTCCTCGCCCTTAGCCTCGAAAACTTCTCTGACTTTTAAATTTTGCTCGCTTTCGATCAGCTCGTCGGTGTCTAAAAACAGCTTGCCCGTTTTTTTTGCGATATGCCTTGCTACCGTGCCTTTGCCCACGCCCATAAAGCCGATAAAAACTAAATTTTTACTCACTTTTTCCCTCGTTTTCCTCGTCCGAGCCGCTGCGATTTTTCGGGATCAGCACGATTGGGGTGCCAGATAGCTCGAATTTCTCGCGCAGTTTGTTCGTTAGGTAGCGCTTGTAGCTAAAGTGCAGGGCGCGCGGACGGTTCATCACGAGCGCGATTTTAGGCGGTGCGAAACCAAACTGCACCGCGTAGTAAATTTTCACGCTTTTTCCCTTTTCGCGCGGTATCGGATGCGCTTTTACCGCTTCTTCGATAGCTTCGTTTAGCCTTGCGGTTTGGATTTTTTGCGTGTAGTTTTTATAAACTTCTAAGATCAGCGGGTAAATTTTATGCACCCTTTTGCCGCCCAGAGCCGAAACGCTGATGATCGGCGCGTAGGCTAGAAATTTAAATTTATCCCTGATCTCGCGGCTAAATTTATCAAAATCTTCCTCGCTTTTGTCCCATTTGTTTAGCACGATTATGACGCCGAGCTCAAATTTAGCCGCAAGGCCCGCGATACGCTCGTCAAGCTCGGTTAGCGGCTCGGAGCTATCAAGCACCAAAAGCGCGATGTCGGCGAGCTCGAGCGCGGACTCGGTGCGGTTTAGCGCGTATCTTTCGATGCCTTCTATCTTGCCGCGCTTTCTGATGCCAGCGGTATCGACGAACTCAAAAACCCTATCCTCATAAAGGAAAGTCTCGTTTACCGGATCTATCGTCGTGCCGGCTATATCGCTCACGACCGCGCGAGATTCTTTTACTAGCGCGTTTAGCAGCGAGCTTTTGCCGACGTTTACGCGTCCGATGATGCCTACTTGGATATTTTTACGTTCATAATCCTCGCGAGCCGATATCTCCCTAACCACCTCGCCGTCGTCGCCGAAATTTTCCAAAAACTCGTCCAAATCCTCGCTGACGTCGGGCCTGATCTCGTCTTTTAGCTGTTTATAGATCCAGTCCGCTAGCTCGTCGATGCCCGCGTTGTGGCTGACCGAAATAGCAAAGCTCGTTTTTGCGCCGAAATTTGCAAACTCGTAGCTTCGTAACTCGTCTTTTTTGCTGTCTATTTTGTTGATTACGAGCGCGGTCGGTAAATTTAGCTTTAAAAGTGCGTAGTATAGGGCTTTATCCTCGTCGCTAGGCATCATTTTGCCGTCGACCATAAAGATTATGGCATCCGAACTTCTAGCTTCGGCTAGGGTTTTTGCCTTGACGTTTTTAAAAAGCTCGCTACTATCGTCCAGTCCGCCGCTGTCGATCAAAACGCAGCTTTTGTCATAAATTTCTATAATCGTTTTGTTCGTATCTCGCGTAGTGCCGCTAACGTCGCTGGTGATGGCTATACGTCTGCCGGCTAGGCGGTTAAAGAGCGAGCTTTTGCCGACGTTTGGCTTGCCGACTAAAATTATCTTTTGCAAAATTTTCCCTTAAAAATCCCGTTAAATTTGCGGCTGACTTCGCCGCTTAAAATCCCGATTATACAAATTTTTTGCTTACATTGTTTATAAATTTAAGCCGTTTTGCATTACAATACGCCTAAATTTAAAGGAAAAATTTTGTTTCGCAGATACGTTTTGCACCATTTGGGCGCTTATTATATGATCATCGCGTGTATGTTTTTTGCCGCCGTCGGAGGCTTTGCGAAGGTTTTGAGCGAGCAGATGCCTAGTATCGAGGTCGTGTTTTTTAGAAACGCCGTAGGTCTTGCTATCGTACTTTACGCGATTTACAAAAGGCCGCCGACGCGCCAAAAGGGCGGACAGCTTTTTGTGCTGATGTTTCGCGGATTTATCGGTACGGTCGCGCTTTTTGCGCTTTTTTACAACATCGCTCATATAAATTTAGGCGCGGCCTATACTTTTCAAAAAACCAGTCCCATTTTCACGGCGATTTTTGCGGCGATTTTCTTAAAAGAAGCGCTTAGTAAAAAGGGCTGGGGTGCGATATTTCTAGGCTTTATCGGCATACTTTTTATCATCCAGCCAAACCTTGGCATCAACAAAACCGACTGGCTGGGTCTTTGGAGCGGCGTGGGAGCGGCGCTTGCGATGCTTAGCGTCAGAACTCTGCGCAAAAGCTACGACACGAGCGTCATCGTGCTTAGCTTTATGGCGTGGGGAACGGCTTTGCCGATGCTTTTGATGGGCGTTGCGGAGTGGGTTAAATTTGAGCCTTTGGACTTCTTGCTTTCGCCGTTTGTGGCGCCGAATTTTAAAGGCGTGATCCTTATCGTGCTAATGGGGCTTGCGGGCTATTTTTTCCAGTTTTATATGACGAAGGCGTATGCGGCGAGCAAAAAGGCGGGCTCGGTCGCCGCGGTAAGCTATATGGACGTCGTATTTTCGCTAGTCGTGGGCTTTTTTATGGGTGATACGCTACCTAACGCGGCAGCGTTTTTCGGGATATTTTTGGTTATTTTTAGCGGAATTTTAGTAGCGCGCGAAAGGTAGGCAAAATTTACGGCAAACGGCGTGCGTTTAGCGATCTTTAAGCTCGCTAAATTTAATCAAATAAGCCGCCTGCGCGCCGCAAGCTCGCTAAAAGCTATAAACTAGGCCCGCGCTTATTTGCATCATCGCAGGATATCTAGGCTGCGCTTTAAACGTCCGATCAAATGTCGCAAACGCCCTTAAATTTTTAGCAATCTCGTAACCTAGTCTAGCCGTTAGCTCGTTTTGGCGGTAGGTTTTATCGTCTGCACGCTTTAATTTATACTTCGTAGTACCTAAAAGCATTCCTAAATTTAGCTTTTTTATCTTCGTATCAAACGCCGCGTAATACGTCCTTGCGTCGCGCTCGTATATCACGTCGCCTTCTTCGAAAAATACGATTTGATCGCCGGCTAAATTCATACTCCCCCAGCCTACGCTATTGCCTGATTTTACGTAAGCCAAGGTAAGCTTGGCGCCCTCTAAAACGCCGTAAATTTTAGCCTCCGCCAAACTTCCGTCGCCGATTTGTTTTCTCTCGTCACTTCTTGCGTAGTGTAGCATCCAGCCTAGCTTCATCTCGCCCGCGCCGCTTTGAAAGCCGCCGCTTTCGTAAGATATTTTGCCGCCTAGCGCGCTAAATAGCTCGCTTGCGTAAAGCGCGTAAATTTTGACCGATGCGCCGCCTTGTTTATACGTGGCTCCCGCGTTAAAAATCCCTCGACCCTCGTTTAACTTCGTAAAGCCCCACATTTCCTTTAAATAAGCCCTTCCACGCCTTTTAGAATAGCTTGCGTCAAGGAACAAATTAGGCGCCGCCTCGCTTGTTACCCGTACGCCGTCTTGGATCTTGCTCGACCAGTCGTTTATAATTTCAAATAGCCCCAATTTTATGGTATTTACGCCCGCGTCGTAGCCCAAAAACAGCTGCGATAAAAGCGCCCTGTCGCCCTCGTAAATTCGCTCCGTGCTATCGCCCTTGCCGTGTAGCGTGCGGTAGTTTCTGTCGCCTTCATAGATCGGCATGCTACCGCGCCCGCCGATGCCAATTTTTAGCGCGTCTAGGAAACTAAGCTCGTAATTTAGTGCCGCTGAGCCCACCAGCCAAGAAGTGTCGTTAAAATACGTCGTTTTAGTCCCGCTAATTACCCGCCTAGTTTCGCTGTAAGCGCCTATTTCTCCGCTAAATTTAGAACCCTGCAAGAGCGTTTCTAGCGGTGAGGCGTGCAAATTTAAAGCCGTGAAATTTAAAGCCGCGAAGGCTGCGAATTTTGCTATTTTTTTCATTATGACCCTTAAAAAAACGTCGATTTTACAAGAGTAATTCTTAAAATTTAGCAACAATGGGCTATAATCTTCGCAAAAAGGAGAGACGATGATACTAATAGCAGGGCCTTGCGTCATCGAGAGCGAGCAGCTCGTTTTTGATGTGGCAAAAAGGCTGGTTAAATTTAACGAAGATAAGCGGATAGATTTTTATTTCAAATCAAGCTTTGACAAGGCAAATCGCACGAGTATAAGCTCGTTTCGCGGGCCCGGACTTGAAAAAGGGTGCGAAATTTTAGCCAAGGTCAAAAAGGAATTTGGTTTTAAAATTTTAACCGATATCCACGAGAGCTACCAGGCTGCGCCTGTTGGAGAAGTGGCCGACGTGCTGCAAATCCCGGCGTTTTTGTGCCGTCAGACCGATCTGCTCGTAGCTGCGGCTAAAACAAAAGCGGTCGTAAATATCAAAAAAGGGCAGTTTTTAGCGGCGTCTGCAATGAAACACTCGGTCAAAAAAGTGCTAGAAACGCGCGGCGTAAAAGGCGAGGGATACGAGGTTGCTAAACAAAACGGCGTGTGGCTAACGGAGCGAGGCAGCACCTTTGGCTACGGAAATCTAGTCGTAGATATGAGAAATTTGGTGCTCATGCGCGAATATGCGCCCGTGATTTTCGACGCGACGCATAGCGTGCAGATGCCGTCGGCTTTGGGTGAGAAAAGCGGCGGGGATGCGAGATTCGTGCCGTATCTAGCGCGAGCCGCGGCTGCTGCGGGCGTGGACGGTTTTTTTTACGAGACGCACGTAAATCCTTGCGAGGCGCTTTGCGACGGGCCGAATATGCTAAATTTGGATGAACTAGACGCAAATATCGCTCAAATTTTTAAGATAAAAGACGCCCTAGGCGATGCAAACTAAGGGCTTTTTGTGGGTGCTAGGCGGCGCGGTCGCCGAGTGCGGCTGGGCGTACGGGCTAAAACACGCCCAAAACGCCGTAGGATTCGCGCTTACTGCCGCGTTAGTCTGCGTTAGCTTCGTATCGTTTATGAAGGCTATGAAATACTTGCCCGTTAGCGTCGCATATACCGTATTCGTTGGACTTGGAGCGTTTTTTATCGTGGTTGCCGAAAGCGTTAGCGAATACACCTCAAGCGGCCAGGTGCCCGATCCCTTGCGGCTATTTTTCATAGCGACGCTAGTTGCGGGCGTGCTAGGGCTAAAAAGGATAAAATCTTGACGCATATTTTAGCTCTTTTGGCGGCCGGGTGCTGCGAGGTTGTGGGCGTGTTTTTTCTAACCAAATTTCAAAAAAGCTTCGGCGTGAAAAAGGCGGCGAATTTTTTGATTTTGGTCGCAAATTTCGCCCTTTCGCTCTGGCTTTTGAGCTACGCGATGCAGGCGATGGCGATGTCGGTAGCGTACGCGATCTGGACGGGTATCGGAGCGGTCGGAGCCGTGGGCGTCGGGATAGTGTTTGATAAAGAAAAAATGAGCGTGCAAAAGGCGTTTTATCTATCGCTAATAACGCTAAGCGCGATAATGTTAAAGATAATCTAAAAGGAGAAACCATGAAAATAATCGAAGGAAATTTGGCTTTAAAAGGCGGCGAAAAGGTCGCCATAGTGGGCGCGAGATTTAACCACATCATCACCGATAGGCTGGTCGAGGGCGCGAGGGATGCATTTTTGCGTCACGGCGGCGACGAGGTGAATTTGAGCCTCATTTTGGTGCCGGGCGCGTTTGAGATACCGATGGCGCTAGAAAAAGCTCTAGCTAGCGGCAAATTTGACGCTATTTGCTGTGTGGGAGCGGTGATCCGCGGCTCTACGCCTCATTTTGACTACGTGAGTGCCGAGACCACCAAGGGCATCGCTAACGTGACGCTAAAATACGTCAAACCGGTGACATTTGGCGTGCTAACCGTCGATAGCATCGAGCAGGCCATCGAGCGAGCGGGCTCA
>CAUQRE010000019.1:0-8914 GCA_963520315.1 uncultured Campylobacter sp.
CCCATCGTGTATTTGTTAAAGATATTTTTTAGCTCGGCTAAAAACACTAACGAATATGCGAGCCCCGATAAAACTATCCCTATAAAAAGCGGCTTTAGCGTAAATAACTACGACTCGGCAGAGATCGGCCTAAACTCTATAAATTTGATCTTCGCGCAAAAGTACGAATTTGACGGCGAGATCCAAAGGCTCAGGCAAAATTTGCTCGCCAACTACGTCTCAGACCTCGTCGCGATGATATACGAGCAGCGAAATTTGGCCCTGCGCGGGCGATTTTACTCGCCGATAATCGAAGACCAAAACGTGCTTTACGCCTTTGAGATAAACGCCGTCGAGGATGATTTTAGCGGCGCGCTTAGCGATCTGGCGGGCGTTTTAAAGGGCGTGCAGAAATTTGGCTTTAGTCGGGCGGACTTTGAAAGCGCGAAAAAAGATTTTATAAACTCGGCCAAAAACGCCTATCTGCAAGCGGGCAACAAGCGCTCGAGCGCGGTCGCGGCAAATATCGAGGAGACGACTAGGATCGGCGGCGTGCTGCTAGGCGACAAGGATCTGCGCGACGTCACTTTGGCGCTGCTTGAGGACATTAGCCTTGAGGACGTAAACGCCGAATTTAGGCGGATACTCGGTATCGACGCAAAAAATTTAAACGTAATTAGCGCCAAAGGAGAGAAGCTAAACGAGGCTAAATTTGATCAAATTTGGGCGGAAGCAAAGCCCTACGATACGTTAGCCTCAAATCAGGCAAAGAGCGAGCTTTTCGACTACGGCGCGCTAAAGCCTAAAAATTTCGTCTCAAAAAAGCATAACGAGAAGCTTGATTTTTACCTTTACGAGCTGCCAAACGGCGCGCGCGTCGCATTTAAGGAGGTAAAAACCAAAAAAGACGTCGTCTGGCTAAGCGCGGTTAGTCGCGGTGGCACGTCAAATTTGCCAAAACCAAAGCAGGGCGCGCTAGCAGTAGAGGTCTCAAACGAGAGCGGGGCGGGGGAGTTTAGCAACTACGATCTGGCTAAAATCCTAAGCGGCAAGCAGCTAAGCTATAGCAAATTTATCGATCAGCTTTCGCAAGGATACAGCGCAAGCTCGGCTAGCGCGGACTTTGAGTGGCTTTTACGCGCGCTGTTTTTGGAGTTTAGCGAGCCTAGATTTGACGAAAATGCGCTAAAAAAGACGAAAATCAGCGAGCTTGAGCAGCTGGAAAAAACCAAAAATCTGCCCGAGCGTAAATTTAGCGACGAATTTGCGAGATTTTTCTACGAAAACAACCCGCGAACGAACCCGCTCGAGGCCGTGGACATAAACGAGCTGCAGATGAACGACGTAAAAAAGATAGTAAAAGAGAAATTTACCAACGCGGCGTCGTATGATTTTATCGTGGTCGGCGATCTAAATTTGACCGCGGCCGAGCCGCTTTTGCAAAAATATCTGGCAAATTTACCCGCACGCGCACAGCGTGAAAGCTTCGTAGATGACGGCGTGAGGACGATCGCGGGCGAGCGGGAGTTTAAGCGAAACTACCAAACCACGCAGCGAAGCGACGCCGCGATGATAATGAAAAACGAAAACGTGAAGTATTCGCGTCCGGAGTTACTGCGCGTAAACGCCCTATCTGCGGTGCTTTCGATGATGCTGCGCGAGGACGTGCGCGAGGACCGCGGGCAAGTTTACGGCCTGGGCGTGCATATGAATCTCGCAAAATATCCGTACGAAAGCTTCACCGCGCATTTTGGTTTTACGGCTGCGCCTGATAACGTAAACGCCGTGCTGGGCGAGATAAAATCAAACGTCGCCGAGCTAAAAGGCGGCGCGGACGTCAAGCGCTATCTGCAAAATTTCAAAAAATCTGCGCTCGTAAAAATGCGCCAATCCTACGTTCAAGGCGAGTTTTGGACGCGGGCGCTCATGCGCGAGCTGGTTTTCGGCGATGAGATTTTAAGCCTTGATGAGTACGAAAACGCGGTAAATGCGCTCACCGAGCAGAACGTAAGAGACGCGGCGAAGCTCTATCTAGACGAGAAAAACGTCGTGATAAGCGTAAATGATCCCGCCGCGGCGAAGTAAATTTAAGCCTCGGCGGTAAATTTGATTGCTGCCCAGGCGACGAGTAAAATTTGGCTTTAGATTCGGCTGGGAGCTGTTAAATTTAAAATTTGACGGGTAAATTTACGGCCGGTCTCGTCAAATTTCGTCCGCTTAAATTTAATTTTACGCCCGCTGCAAGCTCAAATTTCATTCGGCCGAATTTATATTTTGGCTTCGTCTTTACGACGAGATTATCTTACTTCAAATTTGAGCTTGGGCTGGATTCACTTCGGTTACTATCTACGTAAATCACCTTGGCTGGGTTGTTTTTGGTTTTATATATAAACCATCTTATTTCATATTGCCTTTTTTCTTTATTTGCCCATGCTATAAAAGCTTTAGCGTCTTTAAACGTTGCATTTTCGTCGGGACAGTATTGTTCGTAGAAATTTATATCTTTATCAAATTTTTCTATCATTTTCGGGTCTATCGGCTTTGGTTTGTATTGTAAAAGACCGTCTTCATATAGTAGCGAATAAGGAGCATATTTGTATTTATCATACTTTTTCTTTATCTTTTCTTCAGCCTCTTCGTCTCTGCCTTGATTCATTTTATAGATGTATTTCTCTTTTTCTTTCGTAAAAGATTTTAATTTATCATAGCACACCTCATACGCATCCTTTAGTTGCTCTTTATTTGGAACGCTCGGCAGGTCGTATTTCATAAATACCTCAAGCATGGGCTCGTAGTTTTCGTAGTTGCCTAGATATGCCCAGCCGCTTTGTTCTAACGGCCTGTTTTTCTCTTCTTCTTTTATGCCTTGCAGTCCGATGCCCATTTCAAATTTTTTAGGTTTATACCCATTGCTTAGCATTAGCTCGGCCATTTGGGGTAGATTTCTATTTACTACGTAGAAAAACGGATCCGATTTATATCTAGTGCTCGACTCTACGCATTGCGGATTATTTAGATCCGTCTCTGGACGCCCCTGATCGTATTTGTAGCGTATGGTTATATTATCGTCATCGTTTATTATTATAGAATCAAACCTAGAAGAGTCGTAATATCTATTAGTACGAATATGAGGAGATATATACTCTACCTCTTCAAATTTAACCCCTTTTTCCAGTAATATTTTGGCGGTATCAATGGAATTTAACATAATAGCATAAGCCATAGGAGATAGACCGAATCTATCTTTAGCCCTTATATCGGCTCCTAAATTTAGCAAAGCATTAGAGGTATTTACGTCGTTTCTAAAAGAGCTGTACATCAGCGGCGTTCTTTTATCCCTCATACTCACGTCTACGCTTAGGTTGTTATCTTTTATAAATTTAACTACGAAGTCGGTATCTTTTCTATCAAGAGCAGCCCTTAAAGGCACGAGCGTAGCGTTTTTCTCCTTGTCGCAAACGATATCTCTAACTCCAAATCCAAACGCCTCTATCTCCTCTTGCGTTACGTATTTAGCTAGCTCGGAGTTCGGATCTATCTTGGTGTCCGGCGTGACGGTAAAACCCGTCGGCACTGGGCTTGAGCCAAATTTATCAAATTTAACTCCCAAATACGAAAGATAAAAGAGGATGGCGGTGAAAGCGGCGAGGGTGAATAGAAATTTAAAAAAGCTTTGCAAATTCGATCCTTTTGCTCATAATTAAATTTGCGAAATCTTAGCCAAAGGGCGGTTAAATTTGAGTGAATTCGTAGGCGATAAATTTGAAAAATGCGGGGAAATTTAAATAAAGGCAAATTTGACTAAATTTAAAAGGACAAAGCAAAACTCGGTAAATTTGAAAAAATTTGAAGTAAAAAGAGAAAATTTAGCCGAAAAGCTCGGCTAAATTTGATAAATCTTAGTGTAGGCTCTCGATATAGCTAAGCGCGCTAAGGGCTGCCACGGCGCCGTCTCCTGCGGCTACGATAACTTGTTTTGGCGCGTCTTTTCTGATGTCGCCTGCTGCAAATAGTCCAGGCACGCTAGTTTGCATTTTTAGATCGACGCTTACTTGGCCGCCTGCCTCCATATCGCATAAAAACTCGCCGTTTTCTTGGCGAAGGACGTCGTTGTTTACGTTAAGCCCGACGAATACGAAAACGCCCGGCACTTTTAGGTCGCGCTCGCCCTCTTTCGTATTTATGATTAGGCCGGCAAGACCTGCTTTATCGCCATAAGCCTGCTTGATAGTGGCGCTCGTGATAAACTCGATTTTGGCGTTAGCGCGAGCCTTTTCTAGCGTGACGGGGGCGGCGCGAAACTCGTCTCTGCGGTGGATGACGTAAACGCGCGAGCAGATGTTGGCTAGATACAGGGCCTCCTCGATCGCCGTGTCGCCGCCGCCTAGGACAGCTACTTCTTTGTTTTTATAGAAAAATCCGTCGCAAGTCGCGCAGGTGCTCACGCCTCTGCCGAAAAACTCGTCCTCGCCCGCAAAGCCCGCGCGGCGCGGAGTGGAGCCGGTGGCTACGATGACTGCTTTGGCCTGCTCTTCTTTGCCGCCTTCAAGCTTGACCGTGAAACTGCCGTCAGCGTTTTTTACTACGCGCTCGACGCCCGCCATCTCGTGCTTTAGTCCAAAATGCGTGCACTGCGCGACCCACGTGCTCATGAAGTCGATGCCGCTCTCGCCGGGCGCTTTTTGACCCGGATAGTTTTCTATCTCGGAGCTGCTCGTGATCTGGCCGCCGGGCATTCCTTTTTCAAACATTACGACGTTTTTTAGTCCGCCTCTAGTGGCGTAAAGTCCCGCGCTAAGTCCGGCGGGACCGCCTCCGATGATCGCTAAATCTAACATATTTTTTCCTTTAAATTTTATTTATTTTCGAATCTTGTTTATAAATGCCGCCCTTTTGCGCCTTTAGCTCCACGCTAGCGGGCAAAGTCGTAATATTTAGGACGTGCATCAGCTTTAAAATCGTATTTATATCCGAAGCGATGAAATTTATATTTCCCTCGCTTAGCGCGTGTTTTTGGAGCAAGTCCACGGCGACGATTTTTAAATCCTTATTCGAAGTTTTTAAAATTTCTCTCCAGTTTGATTGGTTGGAGCTAAAAACCACGAGTAAAAATTTATCGTCTTGCGGCGCGAAAATTTGAGCCCGCTCGTAAAAAACCAGCTCGTTAAAATTTACGAATTTATACTGCGAAAATCTGTAATTATTGTAAGCAAATACGCCTGCTACCAGCGCTGCACCGATAAAAGACGCAAAAACGGAGGTGAGAGGAAGCAGGCTTCCTCCTCGTCTAAAAACCATTAAAGAAGCGAATTTATCTTATCGGCGATGGCTTGTTTTGATTGCGCGCCGACCATTTGCTCTACGACTTCGCCGTTTTTGAAAAATAGAAGCGTAGGGATCGAGCGGATACCGAATTCTACGGCTAGGTCTTGTACCTCGTCGGTGTTTACTTTGCAAATTTTAGCTTTGCCCTCAAACTCCTCGGCTAGCTCGTCGATGACCGGAGCAAGCATACGGCAAGGTCCGCACCAAGGCGCCCAAAAATCTACTAGCGCGACGCCCTCTTTAGCGACGTCGAAATTCGCAGTCGTTAGTTCTACGTATTTTCCCATTTTATTCTCCTTTTTAAAGATAGTCGTAATTATACACGAAAGTATTTAAATTTTAGCTAAATAAGAATTTTTACAAACTAATATTTTCTATCCACTTTATCTTGCCCTTTTTTATCGCGATCAAATCGACCTGAAAATCGGCATTTGCTCCGTTTTGCAGCAGATAAAAGTCGATAGTTTTTAAAATTTTATTAAATTTAGCGGGCGTGAGACGGTACTCCGCCACGTAGTCGCCTTGCGTAGCTTTGATTTCGACGAAGCGTAAAACGCCGTCTTTTTTGACGATGACGTCGATCTCGCCGAATTTGGAGCTAAAATTTCTAGCGAGTATCTCGCAGCCGTTTTTTAGCAAAAACTCGCAAGCCAGATCTTCTGAACTCTTGCCGAAAAGATACGCCCTAAGCCCCAAATTTTACTCTTCTATCCTCATCATAAAAGGCTTTTCTTTTACAAACTCTTGCTCTTGCAAAATTTCCATAGTGCGCCTCACGTCCTTTTCTACGCTCGTGTGCGTCGTAAAAAATAGCGTCGCATACGGACTTTCGTCCTTCGGTTTTTGTAGCAGGCTATCGATAGAGAGGTTGTTTTCGCTCATTAAATTCGTGATTTTAGCCAGTACGCCGACTTTGTCCTCGACTCTAAGTCTAAAATAGTACTTCGTGCGAATTTCGCTCGGATCTAAAAGCTCAAGCGTGTTTAGCTCAAACGGCGCTTTGTAGCCTAGCATCGGAGATTTGCCGTCTCTGGCGATGTCGATCAGATCGCTGATGACCGAGCTAGCCGTCGCCGGACCGCCAGCGCCCGGACCGTAAAACATCGTCTCGCCGACCGCGTCGCCTACTACGCTCACGGCGTTTGTCACGCCGCTAGTTTTGGCTATCATTTTATCTTTGGGTACTAGCGCCGGATGCACGCGCAACTCGACCTTGTCGCCGGTTTTTTTGGCGATGGCTAGCAGCTTGATGACGTACTCGAAGTCGTTAGCGAAAAAGATATCCTCGGGCGTGATGCCTTCGATGCCTTCTATCAGGATGTCTTCGGGGTTGCCGTGTACGCCGTATGCGATGCTAGCTAGGATCAGTAGCTTGTGCGCCGCGTCAAAGCCTCCGACGTCAAAGGTCGGATCGGCCTCGGCGTAACCTAGTTCCTGGGCTTTTTTTAGCGCGTCCGCGAAATTTGAGCCCTTACTCATCATCGAGGTTAAGATATAGTTGCTCGTGCCGTTTAAAATCCCGTTGATACTTAGGATGTGGTTTGCGCTAAGGCCCTCGCGAAGGGCCCTGATGATAGGTATGCCGCCCGCGACGCTAGCCTCGAAGCCAAACGGCGTGTTTTGCGCCAAATTTTGCAAGGCGTAGCGGTGATAGGCTAGTAGCGCTTTGTTTGCCGTTACGACGGCTTTTTTGCGCTCTAAAATTTTGCTAACGACCTTAAACGGCTCCTTGACGCCGCCCATAAGCTCGACGAAAACGTCGATATCATCGCGCTCTAGCACGCTATCTATATCGTCCGTGAGAGGGATGGCGACATCTCTTTTTTTGTTTAAATTTCTAACGGCGCCTATAACCGGGACTATCTCCTCGCCGCATCTTGCTGCGATCAGTTTTTTGTTTTGGAGTAAAATTTTAGCTACGGCTTCTCCGACCGTGCCGACGCCTAAAATGGCTATATTCATGCAAATTCTTTCAGATATTTTTTGATGTTTCGCGCTGCTTGGCGGATACGATTTTCGTTCTCGATGAGAGCAAGGCGCACGTAGTCGTTGCCGCCCTCGCCAAAGCCGATACCCGGACTCACCGCGACGCTTGCTTTGGTAAGCAGCTGTTTAGAAAACTCGAGACTGCCGATGTTTCCGACTTGCGGCGGGATTTTTGCCCAGATAAACATGCTGGCGCTTGGCTTATGCATTTCCCAGCCCGCGCTTGCAAAGGCTTCTAGCATCACGTCGCGACGTTTTTCGTAAATTTGACGGATATCCTCGACGCAGCTTTGATCGCCGTCTAGCGCGACGGTGGCGGAGACTTGGATCGGGGTAAACATGCCGTAATCAACCCATGATTTTATCTTTTTAAGAGCGGCGCAAAGTCGCTTGTTTCCGCATAAAAATCCTACGCGCCAGCCCGCCATATTGTAGCTTTTTGATAGCGTATAGCACTCGACGGCGACGTCTTTTGCGCCTTCTACTTCAAATATGCTCGGCGTCTTGTAGCCGTCAAAGGTAAGGTCTGCGTAAGCGATGTCCGAGATCACGTAAAAGCGCTCTTGTTTGCTCATCGCGACTAGCCGCTCGTAGAAGCTCTTTTGTACGGTTACGGTAGTCGGATTGTGTGGGAAATTTACGACGACGTATTTAGGCCTCGGCGAGCTTGATCGGATCGTGTGAAGCAGGTCTTCGAAAAATTTATTTTCGTCAAGCTCAAATTTGTCGTTATATTTTAGCGGCATCTTCGCTACGCTACCGCCGGCGAATAAAAACGCCTGCGTGTGGATCGGATACGCAGGATCTGGCACTACGGCGACGTCGCCCGGATTTACTATCGCTTGGGCTAGATGCACGAAGCCCTCTTTGCTGCCCATAACGGCGACGGCCTCGGTGTCGGGGTCTAAATTTACGCCGTATTTGCGCTTGTACCAGTTGCAGATAGCTAGACGGAGTTTGTAGATACCCGCGCTTGCCGAGTAGCCATGAGTTTTGTCTTTTTGCGCGCTTTCGCAGAGCTTATCGACGATGTGCTGAGGCGTGCGACCTTCGGGGTTTCCCATCGAAAAGTCGATGATATCCTCGCCCGCTCGGCGCGCGGCCATTTTTATAGCGTTTACCTCGGCAAATACATAGTTTGGAAGCCTTTCAATCGTATTAAATCTAATCTCGTCAAACATAAATTTTCCTTATTTTAGGTAGATTTTGAGCCCTCGTTTGATATTTTCTAGGCTGACCGCATCGTCGATCATCAGGTATTTTGCGTTTTGCGGAAAGGAAACCTTTAGGCTATTTATAGCCTTGTCGCTTCGTTTTTCCTCGAGCAAATTTAAATTTTTATCCAAGATTCTCACGATAGCCGACCAGCGATCATCCCCGTCTGCGCCTATAGCGGCGACTTTTGCGCCGCTAACGTCGATTAGATAAGGCTCAAGCGGCTTTGAGAGCTGAACCTGCTGCGAAAACGGTACCGGGGTTTGATTGATCGATGAATTTGACGCGTCGATGACGTATTCGTAGGATAGCTCGCCGACTCTGTTTATATCTATTATTTCGGTACCGCTTTCTTTAAAGGCAGAGTAGAGCGAGCCTGGATCGGGGATAAATTTAGTATCTACGGTCA
>CAUQRE010000020.1:0-8913 GCA_963520315.1 uncultured Campylobacter sp.
AGATGTACCACTACATCGGCTGGGTCGCGCTGATCGGCACGGTTTTGACGGGTATTTTGATCATCGTCGCGATGCCCGAGCTTTTGCGCAGCGGCTACATGCACGTCAAGCTCACCGTCGTCGTTATCCTCGCGGCGTTTCATCTGGATCTTGGCCGCTACATGGTGCAGCTACGCGAGAAACGCTGTAACAAGAGCGGTATGTTCTTTCGCGCTTACAACGAAGTGCCGACCATCGCGATGGTCATCATCATCTGGATGATGGTGTATAAGCCGTTTTAACCGCGATAAATACGCCCCGAGGTGCAGCAAACCCGCTTCGCCTCGGGACTGCAAAGTAAACAAATTTAATCTTACGTTTTTGAGTTGGATTATAAAAATTCGGCATAAAAATCAATGCCTATTTTTGATTTATTCGCCTAAATCTAGAGCCAATCCTTAGTCCAAATTCAAATTGCTAAAATTTAAAAATCTCCCCGACCTCTACATCTAAAATTTTTGAAATTTTATAAATATGCTCAAGATTGAAGTGCTTGTCGTAGCGGCAGCTCTCGCAGTTTGAGTAAAATGCGACCGACTTTATATCCATGCTTAAAGCCATATCGAGCTGACTAATGCCTTTATTTTCACGTAGCTTTCGGACTCTGTAGAAATTTGCAGATAGAAATTTCGTATCTCATCGGTGCTAAAAAAAGCTAAATTTTCGCCCATTATTTTATCCTATAGGTAAAGTTTAACTTAAACTTTATTTAGATCAAATCTTCAAATCTATATCCTATAGGATAAACAATTTTAAAGGAGGCCAAAGTGGCGGTAAATTTATCAAAGGGCGGTAGAGTTAGTTTGAGCAAAGAAGCTCCAGGGCTAAGTAAAATTTTAGTAGGACTTGGCTGGGATACAAATACTAGCGATACGGGAGCGGAATTTGACCTAGATGCGAGCGCGTTTTTGGTAGGAGCTTCAGGCAAAGTAGAAAACGAGAAGAATTTCGTCTTTTGCAACAATCTAATTAGTGCAGATGGCTCGGTAGTTCACACCGGCGATAACCGCACGGGCGAAGGTGACGGCGACGATGAATCCATAAAAATAGACCTAGCTAAAATTTCGCCAAGCATCAAAGAGATCGACATAGTCGTCACGATCCATGAAGCAGTCGCTAGAAGGCAAAATTTCGGTATGGTAAGAAATTCGTTTATGCGAATCGTCGATGAAAGAAGCGGCAAAGAGATAGCCAGATACGATTTAGAAGAGGATTTTTCTACCGAAACCGCAGTATCTTTCGGTAAAATTTACTTTAAAGACAACGAGTGGCGTTTCGCGGCTAACGGAAACGGTTTTAAGGATGGACTGGCTGGATTTTGTAGGCAGTTTGGACTAGACGTATAGGGGCAAGCCATGGCGATAAATTTGGTCAAAGGACAAAAAATATCGCTCGCCAAAGACGACGGCGGGCATCTGCACAGCTTTTGCGTAGGAGCAAACTGGGGCGCCATAACCGAAAAAGGCTTTTTTAGAGATAAGATAAAGCCGGTGGATTTGGATCTAAGCGCTGCGATGTTTGACTCAAACAAACAGTTTTGCGATGTGGTCTATTTCGGTAAAAAATCAGCCCCGGGCGTATTTCACAGCGGCGATGACTTGGTCGGAGACGTAGGGGGCGACGACGGACTGGATAACGAAATAATCAGCGTTGATCTTAGCCGTTTAAACTCAAACGTAGAGCAGATATTTTTCGTGCTAAATTCTTATAATCAAATCGACTTTGATAAAATTCCGTTTGCTAGCATTGGACTTTACGAAAGCGTAAATAAAGTCTTTGCGTCGTATAATATCGTACGAGATAGCGCATTTGCATATAAGGTTGCGATGATTTTGGGCAAGCTGTATAAGCAAAACGGCGTGTGGAAATTTTCGGCTATCGGCGAACCTACGAGCGATAGAAAGCTTGATGAGCTGATATTAAATTCCGTAGTGAAGTACTTATGAAAATTTTATTTTTCTTAGCGGCTACGATTGCGATTTTAGGTGCATTTGAGATAGAGGGCGGTTATGAGATCCCGCCCTCGGCGCAAACTTACGGCAACGCACCCGTAATAAGCGATGCAATGATGCAAGAGTGCGTAAAAATTTACAACAAGGCGCTTGCGATAGAAAGAACGTTAAATCCTAATCTCGTAAATAGATATTCAAACCATGAAGTAAATTTATACAATCAAAACGTCCGTATGCATTCGCAGCTCATAGACTGGTTTAACGCAAATTGCGCCGGCAAGCAATCATATTCGGCATGCAAAGCGGCGCAAGAGCTAAACCGCCAAAGAGGGCTTCCCGAGCAAAGCTGCGGGTATTAAGGAGAATTTTTGGATAATTTAGAATTTCAAACTGCGATCGTTTTTGTCATATTTGCCGCAGCGGCATTTGCGGTAGACTTTTTTGCGCATAAGAAGGACGAGAAGATATCGTTAAAGCAAGCTGCGCTCTGGTCTATATTTTGGATTGTCGTAGCTGCGGCATTTGGCGGATATCTGTATCTTGCCGTTAGTAGCGAGGCGGCGAGCCTATTTTTTTCAGGTTATATTTTAGAAAAGTCGCTTTCAATCGATAATTTATTCGTTATGGCGGCAATTTTTTCGTGGTTTAAAATTCCTGTAATTTATCGTCACAGAGTGCTGTATTTTGGCATTATAGGTGCGGTTATATTTAGGCTAGTCTTTGTAGCCGTCGGAACGAGTCTGCTCGGGATTTCTCCGTGGATGGAGTTTGTTTTTGCTATCATGGTAGCTTATAGCGCGGTAATGATGATGAAAAAGGACGACGATGAAGAGGAGATGGAGGATTATTCAAATCACCTAGCTTACAGGGCGGTTTATAGATTTTTCCCGGTATTCCCGCGCCTTTTAGGACACAGTTTTTTTGTGAGAAACCAAGAAATTTCGGCTCAAATTTTAGCAGACGAAAAGGCAAAACTGCAAAATCAAATTTCCAAACTAAACGCCAAATGGATAGCTACGCCGCTATTTTTGTGTCTTTGCGTTATAGAACTTAGCGATGTTATGTTTGCTTTTGATAGCGTTCCGGCCGTCATCGCCGTTAGTAAAGATCCGCTTATCGTTTATTCGGCGATGATTTTTGCAATCTTGGGACTTAGAACGCTTTACTTCGTACTAGAAGCGCTAAAAGACTACTTGGCATATTTAGAAAAAGCCGTTATAGCGCTTTTGTTTTTTATCGCGGCAAAGCTCGCCCTAAACGCTTCCGCGCATATCTTTCATCATGGATTTGAGATTTCGGCGCAGGCTAGTTTGTGGGTTATCTTAGGAGTTTTAGGCGTCGGGATTTTTGCTAGTTTGTTTAAAGCAAAATAGCCACGAACTGATTTGACGATAATTTATAAATTCGTCCGCCTTGGCGCCGGGTGCCGCTTTAGCGAGCTAGGCGCGCACACTTTGCCCGCCTAGCCCAAGGCTAAATTTGATAAATTTAGCCCGAGCGATAAAATCGCCAAGACGGCAAGCGGGGTTAAATTTTAGCCTTTTTTATCGCCTGCGCCAGGTCGGCGATCAGGTCGTCCGCGTTTTCTACGCCGATAGCAAGGCGCAGTAGATTAGGCTTTATGCCGATTTTGTCTTGCAGCTCTTTGGGGTATGATTCGTGCGTCATGGACGCAGGCTGGCAGATGAGGCTCTCCACGCCGCCAAGGCTCACGGCTAGATCGAAAAGCTCCAGAGATTTAGCAAAAATTTTATAGTCGTATTTTTCGTTTAGCTCCAGCGATATAACCGCGCCTATATCGCTTGCTTGGCGGGCTTGGATCTGCTTTTCTAGCTGCGAGTGCGATCCCGCGTAGTGCACCGCGTCTACTGCTTCGTGCGATTTTAAAAATTCGATGATTTTATGCGTATTTTGCGTCTGGCGGTCAAAGCGCACGCTAAGGGTTTTAAGGCCTCTTATCAGATAATAAGCGTCCATCGGGCTAATTATGCCGCCAAAGGTATTTCTGGCAAATTTTATCTTTTCGGCTAGCGCGTCGTCGTTTACCGTGACGATACCCGCGATCACGTCTGCGTGTCCGCCGACGTATTTCGTCGCGCTATAAACGACGATATCTACGCCAAATTCAAAAAGCTTTTGATAATAAGGCGTTAAAAAGGTATTATCGGCAATTACCAGGATGCCTCTTTTGTGCGCGATGTCTGCGATACGTCGGATGTCGGTCACGCGTAGCAGCGGATTTGAGGGCGTCTCAATAAATATCGCTCTCACGTTCTCTGCAATATCTTTTTCCTCTAGTAAATTTAAATCGTCCACCGCCTCGTAGCTTATGCCTTGCGACGCAAAGACATTGCTAACGTAGCGGAAAGTGCCGCCGTAGACGTTGTTGTTTAGCAGTACCTTATCACCCGTTTTTAACAGGCTAAAAGCCGCTGCCGTCGCCGCCATTCCCGAGCCGAAGCTAAATGCATATTTGCTGCCCTCTACCTTAGCAAAAAGCTCGTCAAACGCCTGTTTGGTCGGATTTGCGCCGCGCGAGTAGGCAAACTCGCCAAAGCCGTCTAGCCCCTCTTGCACGAACGTCGTCGCCAGATAAACGGGCGGCACAACGGCTCCAAAAGGGTTATGCTTGGCCTCGATGCCTTTTACGATTAGCGTGTCTAGTTTCATTTTCTCTCCTTAAATTTATCGCTAAAATTTCAAAAATCTTATATCCATCGCCGAGATAAAGCTCATTATACGCTCGTTTTGGCTAGCGAAAAATCTCTCCGCATCGCCGTCAAACGCGATCTTGCCTTTGTCCAAAAACAAAATCCTATCCGCGACTTTGCGAGCAAAATTCATATTATGCGTGACGATGACGAGGGATTTTTTCTCTCTGGCTAGGGCTATGACGACTTTTAGCACCTCGGCTTCTAGCTCCGGATCTAGCGCGCTAGTGGGTTCGTCTAGCAGCAAAAACGACGGATCCATCGCTAGCGCCCTAGCTATCGCCACGCGCTGACTCTGACCGCCCGAGAGTCTGTTTGGATAGGCGTTTTGCTTGTCTGCCATGCCCACTTTGCCCAGTAGCTCGAGGGCTTTATTTATCGCCGTTTGCTTGTCGGCACCAAGTACCTGAGTCGGTCCTTCGATCACGTTTTGCAAAACCGTTAGGTGCGGAAACAGATGAAATCCCTGAAATACCATCCCCGTTCGCCTGCGAAAGGGCAGTAGCTCTTTTGGCGAAATTTTGCCGCCGAATTTTATCTTCTTGCCGTCTAGCTCCAGTTCGCCTTCCTCGGGGATTTCGAGTAAATTTATGCAGCGAAGCAGAGTTGATTTGCCGGATCCCGAAGACCCCACGATCACCGTAGTTTGCGCATCTGCGATCTCTAGATCGATACCATCTAGCACCTTTTGTTCGCCAAAGCTCTTGGTTAAATTTTTAAATTTTATCGCCATCACACGTACCTTGAAGTTCGTTTTTCTAGCTTGCCTTGCAAAAAGGTAAGCAGCGTGCAAACTACCAAATAAATAAGCGCAGCCAGCACGTAAAGCAGCAGCGGCTCATACGTGCGAGCGGCTATGCGCTGGGCGACCATAAACATATCCACCATCGTTATGGAAGCGGCTAGCGAGGTGTCTTTAACTAGTCCGATGAAGGTGTTTGATAGCGGCGGCAGCGATATACGTACGGCCTGAGGCGCGATGATACGGCGTAAAATTTGCGCGTGCGTCATACCTAGCGAGGTCGCCGCCTCCCACTGCCCCTTAGGCACCGATAGGATCGCCGCCCTAACCGACTCGGACGCGTAGGCGCCGACGTTTAGGCTAAAAGCGATGATCGCCGCGCTCCACGTATCAAGCGTAACGCCGATAGAAGGAAGTCCGAAAAATACGATAAAAAGCTGCACTAAAAGCGGCGTGCCGCGAAATATCCAAACGTAGCCGCCAAAAATCCATCGCAAAATTTTCACGTTTGAGAGGCGCGCGATAGCGGTTATCACGGCGATAATCAGCCCGCAGGCAAAAGACGCAAGCGTGAGCGGTATCGTGACCTTAGCTAGGGCTTCTAGCATCGGCAGTAGCGAGCTTGAGACAAGCTCGATTATGCGGTTTATGCGTTCCGTGTCCAAATTTACCTCCGTTTTTCGCACCGAATTTAGGTTTAAATTTACTCGTCGCGAGCCTTTGGGCCGTTAAATTTTACTTGCAAGATTTGCCCGATTTTGCCGTTTAGTTTTGCAAGCGGCGTTTTTTGCTAAATTTAAAATACGCGGCTAAATTTTACGGCTTTTAAATTTAGCTTGCAAGCAAGCCCGCAAATATGGCATCGCCGCTAGCGTAAACGAGCGAGCTAACCCGTTTGAAATTCGCTAAATTTGACCTAGCAAATTTACTCCGAAACGTCCTTGCCGAAATACTTTTGCGAGATTTCTTTTAGCTTGCCCTCGGCCTTTAGCTCGGCTAGGGCTTTGTTTATCTGCTCGGTTAGCTCGGCGTTGCCCTTTTGCACGGCTACGCCGATGTAGTCTTTTTCGTTTCCGACGGCGGCGATTTTAACCGGAGCGGCGGGCTGGTTCTTCGTAAAGTCCAAAAACACGATATTATCGCGCAACACGCTATCTACGCGGCCTGCGATTAGCAGCTCCATACTTTTAGCAAAGCTATCGACCGTGACGTTTTGAGCGCCGTAGCTAGCGGCGACTTTAGCCCAGTTGCTAGTAGCCGAGTCGGCATTTTTCTTACCGTTTAAGTCGGCGAAGCTTTTTATCGAGTCGTTGTCCTTGTGAACGATGATCGCGCCGTAAGTAACGGTATATGGCTCGCTAAGTTCGTATTTTTTCTTTCGCTCCTCGGTGATGCTTACTTGGTTAAACACCGCATCCGCCTTGCCCGCGTCAAACGCCGCTAGCATCGCGTCCCAAGGCGCGGTTAGAAATTCGATTTTTAAATTTAGCTTCTTAGCTACGGCTCTTGCGACGTCCACGTCGTAGCCGGTTAGCTCGCCCTTTTCGTCATAGAACGAAAACGGCGCGTAAGTGCCCTCGGTGGCGACGGTTAGCACGCCTTCTTTGATCGTTTTAGCGTGCAAATTTAGCCCCAGAGCCAAAATCACCGCGGCTTTAAATAAATTTGAAATTTTCATGTTTTTCCTTTTTTTGGATTTGCTGGGGCGCGAATTTTACGGCAGGGCCGCTTCGCGCCAAAATTTATCATTCGGAGATATTTTTACCGAAATATTTTTCGGAGATTTCTTTTAGCTTACCGCTAGATTTTAGTTCGCCAAGAGCCTTATTTATCTGCGCGATTAGCTTGGCGTTATCCTTGTGCGCGAGCGCGGCGGTAGGTATCGCCTCTCCGGTAAATACGACCTTGATAGGCGCGTTAGGTCTTTGCTTGACGTAATCAAGAAAGGTCACGTCGTCGTTTATCGTAGCGTCCGCGCGCTTTTGGGCGATTAGCTCTACGCCCTTGCTAAAGCCGTCTACGACGACGACCTGCGCGCCGTGCTTCTCTGCTATCTGCGCCCAGTTGCTAGTGGCCGAATGCGCGCTTTTTTTGCCTTTTAGATCGTCAAAGCTCTTGATGTCTTGCGTATCTTTGTGAGTTATCAAAACCGCGCGAGGAACGGTATAAGGCTCGCTAAATTCATATTTTTTCTTGCGATCTTCAGTGATGCTTACTTGGTTAAACACCACGTCCGCCTTGCCCGCGTCAAACGCCGCTAGCATCGCATCCCACGGAGCTTCGACGAATTCGACTTTAAGCCCTAGTTTATCGGCGACGGCTTTTGCGATATCTACGTCGTAGCCGGTTAGTTCGCCCTTTTCGTCGTGGAAAGAATACGGCGAATACGTGCCTTCGGTCGCGACCTTTAAGACGCCTTCTTGGATGGTTTTTGCGTTTGCGTTAGTTAAAAGGGCTAAGCCCGCCAAAGTAAGTAGAGAAGATTTTAGTAAGTTTTTCATTTTTCGTCCTTTTTAAATTTATCGTTAGCTATTCATTTAAAAAGGCTCGCACATGCGGATTAAGTAAAATTCTTTTTAAATGTTTAGCGACTTGCTAAGCACTTAAAAAGAAATTCGTGCCTAGCGCCCTAGCTTTTCATCTCGCAACAACACATGTCGCACATATCGCTTTTCATGATGCACCTTTCGTTTTAAATTTAGATGGCGATTTTATGCAAAAAAAGTTTAAGATAAAATAAAAATATATCAAAACCCAGATTTTGCATAAACTAAAACTCCGTTAAATTTACGCCGCACGACTTTGAGACGGGCGCAAAATAGGCGGCTAAAGTCTAATCAATCTGCTAACGGCGGCAAATCCGCCGCGCCGCCTCCAAATTTCAGCTTAAATTTACTCCGAGATATCCCTATCAAAATACTTAATCGAAATCTCTTTTAGCTTCCCTTCCGCTTTTAGCTCGTTTAGAGCCTTGTTTATCGCTTCTAGTAGCTCGGCGTTGCCTTTATGTACGATCGCTGCCGTATACATCGGCGTTTCGCCCGCCTTGATTAGCTTTATCGGGGCTTTTGGGTGCTGTTTTTTGTAGTCGTAAAACATCACGGCGTCGTCTATCGTGTCGTCGGCGCGCTTGGTAATTATGAGATTTATCTGGTCGCTTAGGCTATCGGCTACGACGAGTTTTGCGCCGTATTTTTCGACGGTAGGGATCCACATACTATTTACCGAGTGCGTGGAGCGCTTGCCTTTTAGATCGGCAAAGCTCTTGATATCGTCGTTGTCCTCGTGCACGATGATCGCCGAGTATGAGGTCATGTAGGGCACGGAGTAGTCGTACTTTTTCTTGCGCTCTTCGGTGATGCTTACTTGATTAAACACGGCGTCTGCCTTGCCCGCGTCAAACGCCGCTAACATAGCGTCCCACGAGGCTTCGATAAATTTTGGCTTTATGCAAAGTTTATAGGCGACG
>CAUQRE010000021.1:0-8834 GCA_963520315.1 uncultured Campylobacter sp.
TTTTGGCTCTTTGGTCGTGTTTATCACTCTTAGCGAGTAGTTTATCTTATCGCCCTCGATAAGATAAGCCGTTTGAGTAGGTTTTAGGATGACGTCGTCTTTTACCTTTATGGCATTTACGCTAAAGCCCAGCTTATCGCCTACGACGCTAAGCGCGGCTAAATTTATCTCGGAGTTAAAGTCGCTAGGTACTTCTATCTCGAAATTCGCTACGCCGTCGGCACCGGCTTTTGCCGTTTGCATTTTGATATAGGTTTGTATATTTTTCTTATCTACCGGGCTGGCAAATTTAGCCATCCTCATCTCTAAAAGAGCAGCCGCAGCGTCGCCGCCGAAGCTTAGCACCTTGCCGTCTTTTTTAAATCCGCTTAAATTTGCGTAAAAATCGTAATCAAGCACTCCGTCGTTTAAAATCGTATCGAAAAACTCCAGCGGGCTTTTTAGCTTTTGGTTGGTGATTTGCAGTACGCCCTCATCGACGGCAAATATCGTAACCTCGGCGTTTGGCTCGGTTTTTACGCTAGCTTTAAATTTGGAGTTTGACCTTACGGTTTTTGGCGCCTCTATGAGCGTATTTGCTCTGCGGTATGATTTATCGGCCTTTACGTAGATTTTATCGTAGGTTCTAAATGGCAGAGTATCATTGTCCGCTACGCGCACGACAGAGGCCGTTACATAAAGTCCCTCAAAGTCGAAATCAAGATTAAATTTAGCGCTTGCGACGTTGTTTTGGACGTTTACGACTTTATATTTTTTGACGTCGCCCGATTCTAGCGTGACGATAGCGATACCGCTTTTTAGCACGGAGCTTACGTCTGCTATTAGCTCGTCGCCTTTTTTATAGATTTTTTTGTTTAGCTTGATTTTAGCTTTTGCCAGCTCTTTTGTCGGCTGTAGCGTTTCGCCGTAATCCCAGCCGCTAACGTAAATGTTTAAATTCGCCGAATGGCCGCTAAGTATGTCTGAGACCGTGACGACGTAATCGCCGCTTTGCTTAAAGTCGTAGACGAACTCGTTTCCGCTAAGAGTATCGCTAAAGACCTTTTCGTAGCGACTATGCCATCTTAGATAGCCGTCTTTATCGTAGTTGTAGTCCCAGATTTCCTTTTTTATCTCGATAGCTTTTTGCCTGTCTTTTAGCTCCTCGTCCTTAAACGGATCGATACTTACCAAGTTTAGCGTCAGTTTAGAGTTTGAGTCGATGTAGGTATCGTTTGCTTTTACTCCCACCATCGCGTCAAACGGATAAACGTTAAAGCTCTTGCTAGCGCTTACGTTTTTGCCGTCGTCGTTTATGTTAAAGACCGCCGTGCCTTTTAAAACGCTTGCGATTTTGGATTTATTTTCCAGCTTAAATACGGTTTCGCCCTTGCCCTCATCGTCTAGTTCTACTTGCTTGACGCTTTGGTCTAGGCCGTTTGCGGCGTATTCGTCGTTGCTAAATTTATACTCTTTAAATTTATCGTTTTTGTAGTCTTGTTGATATAGATTTATCGTTACGTCGCCTTTTAGATTTGCCGCCGCGCCGCCAAAAAGATACGCGCTTTGCAATTTAACGTCCATAACGTCGCCTAGAGCGTAAATTTCTTTTTCGAGATTAACCTCGTTTTTGATGCGTTGCGGGGTAAAAGACTCTACGGAAAAGTCGTAGCTATCTATGAGCTTGTTAGCAAAGATTATCTCAAGCCTAAACGAGCCCGTTAGCCCCGAGTTTACCGGCTCGTCGAAATTTATGACGCCAAGCTCGGTAGTATTTACGCTTTTATCCAGGATCGTTTTATTTTGCGGATCTTTGATTTTTAGCTTAACGGGCATATTTGCTAGCCCCTTAAACAGCGCGTTTTTGATGATGATCTCGCCTTTTATATTTTCCTGCGGGCGGATGATATCGCTGGCAAAATGCAAATAAGCGTCGTAAATTTCGCTTCTATCTTGAACGTCTAAATTCGACTCCTCGTTTAGGCGTTTGTTTTGCGATAGAGCGATGAAGCTTTGCTCCTTGCCAAGCGTTACGACCGCGCTTGCTACGTCTTTGCCGATATCTTTTTTATTAAATTTAAACACGCCTTCGTCGTTTGTGATACCGCTTGCGATGAGGCTATTTTTGGCAGAGTAAATTTTAACGTCTGCGTTTGCGACGACTTCGTTTTTACTTAGGCGGTTGGCAAATAAAAACACCTCGTCTTTTGAAATTTTCGCGCTTAGGCCGATGTCGGTTAGATAGACGGCTTTTTTGGCGCTTTTATCTTTATCGTAGTAGATCGTGACTAGATAAACTCCATCTCCGCCCTCGGCAAAGTCAAGCTTTATTTTGTATTTTTGCATCTCGTTTTGAGCGCCGCCTAGGTCGTAGTTTTTGCTTGCGACTTCTTCTACGTAGTCGTCAAGCGGAGTTTGGGTAAAATTTAAAAAATATCTTAAATTCGGCTCTTTTAGCTTTTCTACGACGACTTTAGCGGTATTTAAATTTACGCCTTTTACGCCGATTTCGCCGGCGCTAGATAAATAAGAGCCTTTATCGGTAAAATCCAAAAACGGCTTATAATCGCCGGTTTTGACGCTAAATTCCGCATCTTCTCGCAAAATTCTATCCTCATCGCCAAAGCCTTTTTTTAGCGTGACTTTGTACTCGGTTTGAGGTTTTAGTTCGTCGCTGGTTATATCGATGTAGCGGTAGTATTTCGTATCGCTGTTATCAGTGTATTCCAGTTCGCCTACTTGTAGATTTTTTATACCGTCTATTTTTACGTATTTGTTTAGGTTGTAAGTATCGAGCCAGTCGTTTAAAAATATCCTAATGCCTAGCTTGCCGCCCTCTAGGCTAACGGCTTTGACGTCGTCTAAATACATAGTTTTAGCACTATCGTTATCGACGAATTTTTCTTGTTCTTCAGGCTCGTTAGTCGCCTCATAGTCGTCGTTTAGGTTTGCGCCGGCCTTGCTTTTTAGCTTTTTAGAGACGGCAAATACCAAATTTTCGCCTTTTTCAAGTAGCTTTATTTGAAAGCTTTTAGGAGTTTTGGCTACGATTTTGTATTTGATGTTTTGCTTGGCCAAATTTTGCTTATCGTAAATTTTAAAATTCGCCGTAAATTCTTCCTCGCTAACCTCGTCGTTAAATACCGCTAAAAAGGTATCTTTGGCGTACTCGGTTATGCCCGAGAGCTCAAAATCTCCGCCGTAAATTTTAACCTTGCTTTCGCCTTTTTTGCACGAGTAGCTTACGCCCTTTGCCAGCGGTTTTTTTGGATAAAACAAGATAGAGTCCGAGCCGTATTCAAAGGCGCCGTTGATTTCTGGCGAACACTCGATTATCTTTTTGTGCGTTACCTTGCCGATTAAAGACTCGTCTTTTTGCGCGTATTCTACGCCTAGGCTTACCGCGCCGCCTTCTAGAATTTTGCTTCCGCCCTCAAGCGTAAAGGCGCTTAAATTTGCCGCCAAAACGCAACTTAGGCTTAAGCCCATGAGTTTATAGTTCATTAAAACCTCCTTATTTCCATGTTTATTTCGCTTAGATTCGAGTTTTCGTCCAGACATCCGAGCTTGTGTTTGCCTTGCGTTAAATTTAACGTATTTTCGCTAGCGTTTTTTACTTTTTCCCACTCGTTTTCATCTATCTTAAGATATATCTCATCGCCGATATAAGCGTAGCATTTTAGCATAACTTTAGTTAAATTCTCATCGCTTAGCAAAATTTGATTATTCGTCGTCATGGCAACGCTATTTTTATAGCTTTTAAATTTATAATAACAAGGACTATCTTTGATGTCTGCTTGCGTTATCGCGCCGTTTTTAAGTAAAAACCCGACCTCTTCGCTCCTGATACTCTCGCAAACGTCTTTTAGCTCCACGTCTTCTATCAGCCAGTCGTATTCCTCGTCTTTGCACTCTTTAAATTTAAACGCGTCAAGGCAGGTTTTTTTGCTCTCTATGCCGCTTGGTGCGTTCATGAAAGATAATTTTTGCTTTTGAGCAAGCAGCTTAAAGACGTCAAAAACTGCGCGCGACGCGTCGCTAAATCCGCTTAAAT
This sequence comes from uncultured Campylobacter sp., assembly GCA_963520315.1. Taxonomy (GTDB): domain Bacteria; phylum Campylobacterota; class Campylobacteria; order Campylobacterales; family Campylobacteraceae; genus Campylobacter_A. The sequence goes on from CAUQRE010000021.1 coordinate 4,034, forward strand.
TTTGCGTCTTTTTGCCGTTAAAGTTGCCAAACCACACCGCAACCGTGTAGTCGCTATTTACGCCTATCGTATAGATATCGCGCGAGCCGTAGCTGGTGCCGGTTTTAAAGGCTATTTGAGGCGTATTTTCGGCGTATTGCCATGCGACGCCAAGGTAGCTTCTTGAGGCGGAGGAGAGCATTTTTGAGGTTAGATAGGCGCTTTGCGGGCTGATTAGCCGTCCGTAGCCCGGTAGCGTTTTGCCTGCTACTTCAAGAGGCTTTAGCTCGCCGCCGTTTGCGTAGATCGTGTAGAGGTGAGCTAAGTTTAGCAAGCTCATCTCCGCGCTTCCAAGCGCGATACTATCTGCGTAAAATTCCTTTGGACGGCTCACCAAATGCACGCGCGAAAGCAGCTCGTAGAGCGAATTTTCGCCAAGCTTGTTGTTTAGGCTAACGGCGGGGATATTTAGGCTAAGCGCTAGCGCCTCGGTCGCCGAAATGATGCCGAAAAACCTGCTGTCGTAGTTTTTGGGCGCGTACTCTCCGAGGAAAATTTCTGTATCTATCATCTGGCTTTTTGGCGTGATGAACCCCTCGTCTAGTCCTAGCGAAAATATAAACGGCTTTAGCGTCGAGCCTACGTTTCTACTCATCGTTACGCCGTCGTTTTGCCCCTGCGGAGCGCGCCAGTCGTGCGAGCCTACGTATGCCGCCACGCTCATATTTTTATTGTCGATGATTATCCCGGCGGCGTTATTTGCGTCTTTTGATTTTAGCGAGGCTGCGGTATTTTTTATCGCGTTTTCGAGTAAAATTTGCAAATTTAGATCTAAATTTGAGTGCGTAACGCCGTTTTTTAGAGCTTGCGCGGCGTAGTGTCTGGCCTTGTAAACGGCATCGTAGCGTTTGTTTTTAAACGGCTCCCTTTGCGCTCTAGCAAATGCGCTTTTATCTATCGCGCCGGCTTTATAAAGCAGCTTGATGGCGCGGTTTTTTAGCGCGTTGATGTTTGATTTTTTATCTAGACGGTTGGCGTTGGGGTTTTTTGGGATCGTGCTTAAAAGCGCGCATTCGGCGATACTAAGCTCGCTCAAGTCTTTGCCGAAATAAAACCTCGCCGCAGCCGCCGCGCCCTCGATATTTCCGCCGTATGGAGCGAGATTAAAGTAAAAATCTAAAATTTCGTCCTTACTGTAATGCCACTCAAGCTGAAGCGCGGTAAAGATTTCTTTAAATTTATTCGCATAGGTGCGTTCGTCTCTCTTCATCATGCGCGCGACTTGCATCGTGATCGTGGAGGCGCCGATGCGGTTAGAGTGCGGGAGATTATGCGCGGCCGCGCGGATCATGGCGAATGGATTTACGCCGATGTGGTAGTAAAAAAATTTATCCTCAAACAAAATAACGCTATCTTTTAGCGTCTGCGGGACGTCTTTAGCCTCAAATCTCCAAATTTCGTCGCTGCTAGGCCGAAGGGCTATGATTTGGCCGTTTTTGTCAAAAAGTATGAGCGAATTTTCCCGTTTTAGCGCTTTCGTGTCAAGCGGATAAGCGTAATCAAGCGCCAAAAAAGCTACGAAGCAAAGCAAGGCAAAAGCGGCGGAAAATTTGATAAATTTAGCTAAAACTCTTTTCATTTCGCGATTATATCGAATTTGCGCGTAAAATCTCGAAAGATTAAATTTATGATAATTGATATATAATTTCAAATACTAATTTAAGTAAAGGAGATAAAGGTATGGAATATAGAATAGAAAAAGACACAATGGGCGAGGTAAAGGTCCCAAACGACAAATATTGGGGAGCGCAGACGCAGCGCAGCCATGAAAATTTTAAGATCGGAGTAGGGCTGGAGACGATGCCAAGAGAGGTCATAGAGGGCTTTGCCTATCTAAAAAAGGCGTGCGCGCTGGTTAATCGCAAGCTGGGCCGCCTAGATGAGCCTCGCACCGAGGCGATCGCGCAGGCGTGCGATGAAATTTTAAACGGCAAGCTGGACGGAAATTTCCCTCTAGTCGTGTGGCAGACGGGCTCGGGCACACAGTCGAATATGAATTTAAACGAAGTCATTTCAAACCGCGCGATGGAGATTTTGGGGCTAAATTTTCGCGATAAGGCGGCGCTGGACGCGAGAGACGCAAAATTCGTACACCCAAACGATCACGTAAATAAAGGCCAGAGCTCAAACGACACCTATCCTACGGCGATGCGAATAGCCTTTGTACTGGAGCTTCAAAAAAAACTACTGCCGGCGATCGAAAAGCTTGAAGCGACGCTGGATAAAAAGACCGCCGAGTTTGCAAAGATCGTAAAGATCGGCCGCACTCACCTGCAAGACGCCACGCCGCTCACGCTCGGGCAGGAATTTAGCGGCTACGCGCATATGCTAAAGGCAAGCAAGGCGCAAATCCTTGCTACTATGCCGTTTTTAGAAGAACTTGCCATCGGCGGCACGGCGGTGGGTACGGGGCTAAACTCGCACCCGAAATTTAGCGAGATGGTAAGCGACGAGCTAAATGCGCTAACTGGCACGGCGTTTAAATTTAAATCCCATCCGAATAAATTTCATGGTCTAACCAGCCACGACGCCGAGGTATTTTTAAGCGGCGCGCTAAACGGTCTGGCGGCAAATTTGATGAAGATCGCAAACGATGTGCGCTGGCTAGCAAGCGGGCCAAGATGCGGCATCGGCGAGATAAACATCCCCGAAAATGAGCCCGGAAGCTCGATAATGCCGGGCAAGGTAAATCCGACGCAATGCGAAGCCGTCACGATGGTCGCCGCGCAGGTGATGGGTAACCACGTCGCGATCTGCGTCGCTGCAAGCCAAGGAAACTTCGAGCTAAACGTCTTTAAGCCGGTGCTTACGTACAACCTCATCCAAAGCATCCGTCTGTTAAGCGACGCTATGAACAGCTTTGAGAAACACTGCGCATGCGGTATCACGGCAAACGCCGCGAAAATCGACAAGCTACTGCACGAGAGCCTGATGCTCGTAACCGCGCTAAATCCGCACATCGGCTACGCAAATGCCGCCAAGATCGCCAAAACCGCGCATCATAACGGCACAACGCTGCGCGAGGAGGCGATAAGATCGGGCATACTAACCGCCGAGGAATTTGACGCGTGGGTGGTGCCAAGGGATATGATCGCGCCGAAGGAGTAAATTTTAGTTGCTTGATTTCTAGGCTCGGCGGGATTTGGGCGGTTTTGTCGAGCTTAAGTAAAATCCGTAAATTTAAGAGCGAGATTTTACGGTTGCGCCTTAAATTTCACTCAAATTTGCCGATATACTTTTAAATTTAAAGGCACGGCGATGGATGTAAAACTAAACATAAATTTAAACTCAAATTTGATGAGCGTCGGCAAAAGCTCTGCGGCGGCTAGCGCGGCAAATTTAAACGCGGGCGCGCTAAATTTAAAAAGCGTAAATTTGCAAAGCGGCGATAGAGGCGATATCTTGCGCGGCGCGTCAGATTTTTTTGATAGCGCAAACGAGGGTGAAAGCAGCGCCGATATCTTAAAAAAACAGCTAGAAAAACTGCAAAAACGACTAAAAGAGCTTGAGGCAGCGATAAAGCGAGTAAAAGCGAGCAAAAATCCATACGCAAAAGATATGGCGGCCTCGCTTGAAACGCAAAAGGGAGCTGTGTTTGCGCAGATAATGCAAATAAGCGCGCGAATTTTAGAAATGCAAGGCGGTCAGGGTAAAATTTGACGCCGTAAATTTGCATTTGAAATTTTAAAAACGCAAAAAATTAATGCCTTGAAACCAAATTCATAAATTTAAGAAATAGGGCGATTTTGATTTTAAAATATCAAAATGTAAAAATACTTTATTAAATTTATCTTTTTATACTTTAATTATTTTTAGAGCTTTCTTTGCAAAAATATCATTAAAATAACAATATACTTAATTATTAAAACTAATTTTTTTACTAAATATAGAATTTTAAATTTTAGTTGTAATATTTCAATATTTAAAGCTATTTGATAATAATTAAAGACAAATTTACTCTTTTATCAAACATGCTAAAATGCAAATTTTACCCCAAGGAGAGAGCATGAGAGATGACGTCCTAGTTAGGATAAACGAGAGGCTTAACGTGCTTGCCGCACTTCCGACTCTAAAAAACGGATCGATCGGCGAAGCTTTAAAGAAAAGCGGGTTTAGCAGGCGCGATTTTATGAAATGGGCGGGCGCGATGACGGCGTTTATGGCGCTACCTGCGTCGATGGCGCCAACCGTGGCTAGAGCCGCCGAGCTTAGCGATAGATTGCCCGTGATATGGCTACATATGGCCGAGTGTACGGGATGTAGCGAGAGCTTGCTTCGCTCCGATACGCCTACGATCGATAGTCTTATTTTTGACTACATTAGCCTTGAGTATCATGAAACCGTGATGGCGGCGGCAGGCTGGCAGGCTGAAGAAAATTTAGAAAGCGCCATTGAAAAATACAAAGACAGATACATCCTACTGGTTGAGGGCGGCATACCTACCGGCGAGACGGAAAACTATCTAACGGTCGGTCCTTTGGGGCTTAGCGGCCTTCATCACGCAAAACACGCAAGCGAAAATGCCGCGGCGATATTTGCTATCGGCACCTGTTCGAGCTTCGGCGGAGTGCAAGCCGCAAGGCCCAATCCCTCAAATTCCGTCGGTCTATCAAAAGTGATCCCAAAACCCGTTATAAACGTCCCCGGCTGTCCTCCCAGCGAGAAAAATATCGTGGGCAACGTCCTTCATTACATACTTTTTGGCACTTTACCCGCGCTTGACGTATTTAACCGCCCAAAATGGGCTTACGGACTTAGGATT
>CAUQRE010000022.1:0-8746 GCA_963520315.1 uncultured Campylobacter sp.
TAGGTTCGCGTAATCCAAACGACCGCGCCGCGCTAACCGAAAAACTACTCGAAGATGGCATCAATAAAATCGGCCTGGGCCCGCAAGGCATGAGCGGCGCAAGCTCGGTTATGGGCGTGCATATCGAGAACTGCGCCCGCCACCCAAGCGTCATCGCCGTCGCCGTAAACGTAGGCTGCTGGTCGCACCGCAAAGGCCATATCGTCTGGGACGAGCAGCTAAGCTTTGACGTAAAATCGCACAAGGAGTTCGCGCTATGAGTAAGAAAATTTTAACCACACCGATCAAGGCCGAGGATCTAGCAGATATCAAGATCGGCGACGTGATATACCTCACGGGACACATCGTCACCTGCCGCGACGTGCCGCACAGACGCGTAGTAGAGGAGGGCCGCGAGCTGCCGCTAGATATCAGGGGCGGCGCGATCCTGCACGCGGGGCCCATCATCAGAAAAACGGACGATAAAAGCTTCGAGATGGTCTCGGTCGGGCCAACTACGAGTATGAGGATGGAGAAATTCGAGCGCGAGTTTATCGCTAAAACGGGCGTGCGCCTGATAGTGGGCAAAGGCGGCATGGGCGAGGGCACGATGAGCGGCTGCAAGGAGTTTGGCGCGATACACTGCGTATTTCCCGCGGGCTGCGCGGTGGTCGCCGCAACGCAGGTCGAGCAGATCGAGAGTGCCGACTGGACGGAGCTTGGGATGCCCGAGACGCTGTGGAAGTGCCGCGTGAAGGAGATTGGCCCGCTCATCGTCTCAATCGACGCGCACGGAAATAATCTTTTTGAGCAGAACAAGGTCAAATTTAACGAGAAAAAAGATGCGGCGCTAGCTGAAATTTTACCGCAGGTCGGGTTTATAAAGTAGTTAAATTTAGGGGCTTACGCTTTAAATTCTACGCCTTAAATTTTTACGCCCGGTTGCTAAATTTTAAAATTTAGCGCTCTAACAACGAGGGGCAAATTTAAGAGCTTTGGGCGGATAGCGCGGATGTGGGTAATTGATAAAACGGACGGCGGGGCTTGTCGCGAGATTAAATTTTATCTGCAAAATTTAACTAATCGCGTAGATAAATTTTAAAAACTTAGACCCGAAGCCGCTGTTTTAAAGCGCCGACTAAAATGCGCGCTAATTTCGCCGAAGCTCTTTCGTAAATTTAGCCTACGCGCTATTTTTTCTCCACAAATTTCACGCTTGCGTAGAGGTAGCTTGCAAGCCCTAGCGCGCCCGCCTCGCCTGATTTTAGGTATGGGCGCAAATTTAGCTAAAACAAAGTCTTGACGGCTTAAATTTGCGTCCGCAACGTAACCAAAAGGCAAAATATAAATATAAAGCAAACAACCAGACATACCAAAATCGACGGCGCCGACGACGGTTGCGGGACCGCGGATACAAATCTGATCCAAAGCAAGCTTGAAATCCGCATAAGAGGCAGTTAAAAGAAATTTTGGATTTTTACGACGGCGGAAGTGTAGGCGATGCGGATATTTTTTATTTACTAAAAGTCGCAAGCCAAACGCTGTAGGTGATACTTCAGGCTCGGACGCGATCTAAATTTAGCCGCCGTTTACGGATAAATTTAAGCCAAATTTAACGGCTCAAACAGCAAAATTTATCCGTTAATTAACAATATAAAAAAGGAAAAATTTGGGCAAAACGACTTTTGCGGTTGTATTTTTCTGCGCTTGCGCGCTGTTTTTGACGGCGGTAGGATACTTTGCTTTGGGCGTTTTGGCGAAATTTTACGCTTTTATCAAATTTGCCGCGCGCCTTTGCTTGCAAGACCATAAATTTAGCCTAGCCATGTTCACTCCCGCGTTCATCTTATCGCTTTATATCGTGCTAGTTTCGCAAAATATCATTTTTGATTTTACTTGGGGCGCCTGGGCAAATGTTTTTGGCGGGCCGGCTTCCTGGTTGCTTTTAGATGCGCTACTTTTTGGATTTTCGCTGATTGCAAGGCTAGAGGAGAGGTATTTTTACGTTTTTTCGTTTCGCTTGGCGCTTTTGGAGCTACTTTGCGGGCTTGTTACGGCGATAATTTCAAGGGATATTTTTAGCATTTACGTCCCGTGCGCGCAGATTTTGCTCGCATTTTGCGTATGTTTTGACTTTTTGTGCCTAGGCGCGGCGAAAGCAAACGCAAAGCTACTAGATGATTTAAGCGCAAAAAAGGATTTAAGCGAGCCTGAAAAACTTGCCAAAGAGGCGCTAGAGCGGCTCGCAAACTCGCCAGGTAAAGAGGAAGCATTGCTGAGAGCAAACATTATCCGCATGAAAATGAAGCAAATGCGCCGCGCGGGTTAAATTTATGATTTTAGCTGTTTAAATTTAGCGTTTCTCGCGTCAAACGGTCCAATTTACAAGCTTTACCGCCTAGCCTAAGGGCGCGATAAAATCCGCCTGAAAAACGCAGCCGTTTGGCGAGCCCTAAGCAAAACAAACGCCCACAGCTGCCTACAAATCTGTATAATAAGATATGCCGACATCATCACGCAAAAATTCGCAATACCAAAGCCGATCAATTCATAGTAAAAAAATAGTTCAAATCTTATCTGCATCGTAAGCTCTCGCGTCGGCCGATAAGTGTGCCATATCCAATAGCCAGAGAAAAAATCATTAAGTCCGCCAAATACCAAAAAGCATACGATAAGCGTAGACAAAATAATACTTTGCGAAAGCGCTTGGGCGTTACTTTTGTTTCCTTTGAGTCTATCGGTAGCTCCTTTTGCCACGCCGTAAAGTCCCGCAAATAGCAAACAAACAGGCATAAAAAAGCATAAATAACTAAGATGAAACGCCGCCACGTCGCCAAAGGCGGTTTTAGTCTGCGCCGTATTTATAGCAGGATAAAAATCCGCCATAAACGCCGTAAAGTCTCTAAAAGCCGCGTGAGCGGACAAGATATCTTCGGGTACGGCAAATAAGCTCAAAGCAACCAAAGCGTAAGCGCCCAAGCTAACAAAAAAGGCAATTTTAAGCTTCCTTGCGGCTAGTCTTAATCTTGCTTTTAGTCTTATAATCTTATTTTTCGGCTCTATAACTGCGACCTTTTAGCGATTTTTGAGCGCATTATATCATCTTCTTTACCCAAATTTATGCTCTTTTATATGCCGCCTATTTGACTTTACGCGGTTTAATCCAGCCTGCTTTTGACAAAAAACTAAAATTTTGGCGCCGTTTGCGCGTATCTTTGAGCAAGTTTGTTTGCCGCGACCGACTTTATCCCGCAAATAGGGCGCATATTAGCTAGACAAGCCATCCGTAATCAATAATCGCGCTTTTTGCGTAAGCTTTTGTTTTTAATTTGCTGAGATATTTATTTCTTGACGCTCCTTGCGTAATCTTGGCAAAATCCTTTAAGACGCCCTTTATCCGGCTATTTTACGGGCATCAGCGGTAACGACGCTAACCGCTTTTACGTATCTTGCAAGGCCTGTCTGATTCTTTGATACCGTTTCGGAGTCAGGGCGTCTTTTCTACCGCTTAAAATTTTCAAATTTAGGCTCAAGATAAGTCAAAAACTTTCACAGACGTTTTTCTCAAAGCAACTGCGTCCCATCGGTAGCAAATGAAGTGAAGTTAAATGCGAGAACTATGATTTTGACGAAGCTCTTAAAGCGGCTGACGTAGAGAAGTTAAAAATAAGTATATACGTTCCCAAATTTTAGATAATAAATTTAGAGAAGTTCTAAAGTATTTAGCAAAGGAAATAGAAGCTACTAAATAGCAAATTTAACCGGATTTTCAGGCGAAATTTACAGCACGCTAGCTCGCCTAGGCGCTTTGTTTAAGTAAATAAAAATCGCCTTTACTTCGCTTTGCTTACTACTTTGCAAGAAGCTAACGGCAAAACCGTATAAATGGCATTGAAATTTTAGCTGCTGCTTGCTTGCTACCGCCCGCCCAAAGGCTACGAGTATAGTAAAATAGAGGCAGAAGGGATATGCTAAGCATGGATTTCTAAATTTAAAGGGAATTTTTAGGCGTAGTGACGACGGCGACCACAGGGAAGTTAAGAAAAAGAGAATTTCTACCTTATCTTAAAGAGCGTATTCTGCTCTACATCGCCGCGTTTATAGCTTTTTAAGAAGTGGTTACAAGCGTAAGTAGTTTAAATATAGCACTAAAACTACGAAATAAAACTTATATCAGAAACTTTTGAGATTGACAAGAGAAAATTTGCTTAAGTTACCTTAAACTAAAAAATATCAAGAAAATTTTTGCAGTTATTTTATTGTATGAGTGGTGCCCCGTGTAGGGTTCGAACCTACGACCCCATCATTAAGAGTGATATGCTCTACCAGCTGAGCTAACGAGGCAAATGGCGCAGCGGACGGGGCTCGAACCCGCGACCTCCGCCGTGACAGGGCGGCATTCTAACCATCTGAACTACCGCTGCACCTAAAATGGTGGTCGCTATAAGACTCGAACTTATGACATCCACCTTGTAAGGGTGGCGCTCTACCAACTGAGCTAAGCGACCGAAAAAGACTAAATCGTGGCGACCCTTAAAGGATTTGAACCTCTGTTGCTACACTGAGAGAGTAGAGTCCTGGGCCACTAGACGAAAGGGTCTATGTAAAAATGGTGTCCTGTGCTGGACTCGAACCAGCGACCCCTTCATTAAAAGTGAAATGCTCTACCGACTGAGCTAACAAGACAAATGGCGCAGCGGACGGGGCTCGAACCCGCGACCTCCGCCGTGACAGGGCGGCATTCTAACCATCTGAACTACCGCTGCACCTAAAATGGTGGTCGCTATAAGACTCGAACTTATGACATCCACCTTGTAAGGGTGGCGCTCTACCAACTGAGCTAAGCGACCGAAAAAGACTAAATCGTGGCGACCCTTAAAGGATTTGAACCTCTGTTGCTACACTGAGAGAGTAGAGTCCTGGGCCACTAGACGAAAGGGTCTATGTAAAAATGGTGTCCTGTGCTGGACTCGAACCAGCGACCCCTTCATTAAAAGTGAAATGCTCTACCGACTGAGCTAACAAGACAAATTTTTAAAAAACGAAACGTGATTATATATAAAAAAGGCTGATTTGTCAAGAAAATCGCCGTCGTTTTTAAAATATCGTCGTAAATTTAAAAATTCGCGACGATATTTACGTTTAAATTCGATTTAGCAAGAAAAACAAGTCTTAAACTCGTATGCTGTAGGTCTTGCCTCGTACGGCCACACTTGAGTTTCAAATTTATAATGCTGATAATCGTCGATAAAGGTTTCGGTCATTATCGGACGGAGGTATTCGTTATCGCGGATTAACGCTTCTAGGCTACCCCTTAACGTATGCGGCAGCTGCTCGATACCGCGCTCGCGAATTTCGTCCAGGTGCAGTTTAAATAAATTTTCATCCATCGGACCCACCGGCTCCATTTTGTGCTTCACGCCGTCAAGTCCCGCCATCAGCATCGCCGCAAACGCTAAGTACGGGTTTGCCGTGCTATCCGGGAATCGCATTTCTGCTCGAACCGATTTTTCTCCCGAGCCGTAAGGGATGCGGATCGACGCCGAGCGATTTTGGCTAGAATACGTTAGGATAGACGGCGCTTCAAAGCCCGGGATTAGGCGTTTGTAGCTGTTTGTGCTCGGGTTTGTAAACGCCGCGACGCTTCTTGCGTGGTTTAAGATTCCGCCGATATACCAGCGCGCGAAATCGCTTAAATTCGCGTAATTTCCCTCGCCGTAGAATAAATTTTTACCGTCCTTCCACACCGACTGATGCACGTGCATGCCGCTGCCGTTGTCGCCGTAGAGCGGCTTTGGCATAAAGGTCGCGGTTTTGCCGTTTAGGTGCGCGACCATTTTGACGACGTATTTGTAAATTTGCACGTTATCGGCGGCCTCTACGAGAGTACCGAATTTCACGCCGATCTCGCCTTGACCCTGCGCGACTTCGTGGTGCCCGACGAAGACCTCAAGGCCAACTTGCTCTAAAACCTGCATCATTTCCGCGCGCAGATCGACCATGCTATCGGTCGGCTGCGTCATCAGATAGCCGCCTTTTCTACGCGGTCTGTGGCCGGTATTATAGCCGTCGGTAAAGTTCTTGGCGTCGTTCCACTCGCCCTCTTCTGTATCTACTTCGTACATCGCGCAGTTTGGGCTATCGACGATTTTTACGTTATCAAATATAAAAAATTCGTTCTCCGGCCCAAAATACGCCGCGTCGCCCACGCCGCTTTCTTTTACGTACGCCATCGCTTTTTTGTCAATCGATCGCGGGCATTTTTAGTAAAATTGCCCCTTGTAAATGTCGTAAATATCGCAAAAAACGACTGCGGTAACGTCGGCGGTAAAAGGGTCTAAAAAGGCGCTAGTAGCTTCCGGACGCATTATCATGTCGCTTTTATCTATCGGTTGCCAGCCGCCCAACGAGCTCGCATCCATCGGCACTCCATGCTCGAAATGCGCCTTTTCGACGGCTTTTACGTTATACGTGATGCTGTGCCAAGCGCCGTTCATATCGGTAAATCTAAAATCTACGAATTTAACCTCGTGCTCTTTGCAAAAATCAAAAAAATGATCGACGCTTTTTACGAATTTTCCCATTTCCCGCTCCTTTGTTTATTAATTTCGTAATTGTATCATAAAATATTGCTTTTAAGATTAATTTAAATAATTTTTTCTACCCGATCTAAAATTTTATAAATTCTCTATCGCGGTTTTTAAATACCGCACACTTACTAAAACCTAAATTTCTAGCGATTTGTTCGCATTTTTCGCCGTTTAGACCGACCTGATCCTTTGCGTGCGCGTCCGAGCTAAAGGTGATCGGTATGTCTTTTTCGGCGATCATTTCTAGCAAATTTACGCTCGGATACTGCTCGCCGATCGGTTTTCTAAAGCCGGCCGCGTTTATCTCCACCGTGAGATTCGCCTTTTTTATAGCAGTAATCGCATCTTTAGCAAGGAGTCTAACGTCGGTTTTTGGCATAAATTTAAATATCTTTAGCAAATCCAAATGTCCGACTATGTCAAATTTGCCAGACTTTGCCATCTTTTCTACGCAGTAAAAATAATCCCGCCAAATTTGATCTATGTCGCGCTTTTTATCTTCGCCGATAAACTCGGGATTGTCAACGCCCCAACCGACCAAAAAATGCACCGAACCGATGAGATGATCTACGTCGCGCGATAAAACCCGCTCGTCCATAAAGCCCTCTAAAAAATCGACCTCGTAGCCGAGCATTATTTTTATCCGCCCGTCAAATTCGTCTCTGAGGCGCAAAATTTCGCTCTCGTAAACGTCCATTTGCGAAAAATCCATACGGTACGCTTCGTCAAATTTCATCGGCGCGTGGTCGCTAAAACCAAAATACTCGCAGCCCGAATTTATCGCGCTTAAAACGTACTGCCTAGGCTCGTCTACGGCGTGTTTGCAAAGCGGAGTGTGATTGTGAAGATCGACTTTCATTTTCGTCCTTTTGTTTCCGAGATGCTACCTAAAATTTGATAAATTTAAGGATAAAATTCGCTTTTTAAACTTACATTTCGTTAATTTTTTATATAATCAGCCTAAATTTAAATAGGAGTTTTTATGACGCAAGAAGAACTTGACGCCTTGATGGCGGGCGATTTAGAGGGCGTTGCCGCCGAGACCGACGACGCGCAAGCTAGCGACGATGAAAATTTAAACCTAGAAACCGCCGAGGAAGCCTCGGTAGAGAGCAAAGACGAAGACGTTAAATTCGACTCTGGCGACTACAAAGTATCCTCAAATATGCCGTGGCCTCCGCCTCCACCGACGGATGATCACAAGATGGTTCATCAGCTAGACGACGTCACAAAAGATAGCGAAGAAAAAGCTACGCAGATGTTTGACAAGCTTGACGCGATCAATAACTTCTCTATGGACGCTGAAAGCGGGCTTAGCGAGATTATCAGCGGTATAGAGGCTAATATCGAAATTTTTACCAAACTACACGAAAAATTCCCGAATATCGCTACTTTTGCCGATGCGCTAGAGAAAAATAACGCCCTAAAAAGCTCTGCAGAAACGACTCTAGATAACGTCAGGATGGCCGAGGACGAGATAATGATGGCGATGGATATGATGCAGTATCAAGACATCCACCGCCAAAAGATCGAGCGCGTTATCAACGTTATGCGCGCGCTTAGCAAGTATATGAGCAGCCTGTTTGAGGGCAAGATCGACGACGAGAAGCGCGTGGCCTCGGCTGTACATATCGCAGGCGATACGCACACCGAAAATCTCGTCAGCAACGACGATATCGAGGCTCTAATCGAAAGCTTGGGCAAAAAGTGAAAAAGCCCGAGCTTTTATCTCCCGCGGGAAATTTAACCAAGCTAAAAATAGCTCTAGAGTACGGCGCGGACGCGGTATACGCATCGGTGGCGAGCTTTTCGCTTCGCACTCGTTCGGCGCGCGAATTTAACCTTGAAACCTTTAAAGAAGCTATCGAATACACGCACGCAAAGGGCAAAAAATTTTACGCGACGGTAAACGCGTTTCCTTTTAATTCGCAAATCGAGCCACTAAAACGCCACTTGCAAACGATTTCTGCAATGAAGCCAGATGCCTTTATCATCGCGACTCCGGGCGTCATGAGCCTGGCAAAAGAGATCGCGCCCGACATCGAGATCCACCTCTCGACGCAGGCAAACGTCATGAATGCGCTTGACGCTAAAATCTACCACGAAATGGGTGCAAAACGCATCGTCGTAGCGCGCGAAATGAGCCTAAAAGACGTCGTGAAGATAAAAGAGCAAAT
>CAUQRE010000023.1:0-8674 GCA_963520315.1 uncultured Campylobacter sp.
GATATATGGCGTTACTAGAATAAAATTTGCGCCAGCTCCGACGGCCACCTTGCCGCCTAGCACGCAACGAGCGCCGTTTTCTAGGCAGCGCGCGCATTCGTTTCGCTGCGCCGAGCTTAGCACGAGTCCTAGCCGCTTGCAGGCAAGATCCACACCACGAAGCTCGCCAAGACCGCGTTTTACGAGATAAATTTTTGCCGCAGGATTAGAAATTTCGGGGCTCAAATTTTGTGCGTCATCCGCCAAAAACTCAAAGCTCTTTTTTACGCCGCTAAAGTACTCATTTAAAAACGGCTCGCTAAATTTAGCGCGAATAAAGCCTCGTTTAAACCGGTCCGTCAAATTCGTCTTGTCGGTGAAGTATTTTAGGTTTCGCTCACGCAAAAACCGCTCCAGCTCGCACTTTCGCACGCTTAGAAGCGGACGAGCGATCATGTAGTCCTCGCGGGACTCAAACTCCTGCATGCCTAACAGCTCGCTAAGCCCCGTGCCGCGCCCAAGCTGCATCAAAAACCACTCGAATTTATCGTCAAACTGATGTGCTAAGATCAAATTTTCATATCCCCGCTCGCGGCAAATTTGGCCGAAAAACGCATATCTGGCCGCGCGCGCCTCGTGCTCGAAATTTGACTCGCCCAGACGCACGCTTTTTACGTAGATTTGTTTGCTAAATTTGACCGCCAAATGCCTTGCCGAGGCGACTTCGTCCTTGCTTTGCGCGCGGACGTTATAATCCACGATCGCAAGGTCAAATTTCACGCCCGCCTCATCCAAGAGGTAAAAAAGCGCCGTGCTATCGACGCCGTGCGAAAAAGCAAGCAGATTTCGCCCCGATTTTAGCTTATGCAAAACGGGCGCGCTTAGCATTTTAGGCTTTTGCCGTGATCTTGCCTAGCGCCTGGCTGCCCGCTACCTGCGTGATCTCGCACCAGTAGCGACCGCCGATTTCTAGCTGCTCCACGTCGCTTTCGTTGATCAAAATTTCGCCGTCGATGTCCTTATCCCACAGCGCCTTTTTCGCGGCGTAAAACATCTCGCCCTCGCTGCTTTCGCCCTCTAAAGAGACGATAAATTTCTTGCCCAGTTCCTGTGCGAAGCTTGCCTCGATCGCGGCGCGAGTGATCTTTTCGATTTTGCTTAGGCGCTTTGAGATTATTTTGGCGGGCACCTGCTCCATCTCGTACGAGAGTGTGTCTTCTTCTTTGGAGTAAGCAAACGCCGAAACGCGGTCAAATTTAAACTCCTGCAAAAACGCGCAAAGCTCGTCAAATTCCGCTTCGGTTTCCCCAGGATGTCCGACGATAACGCCCGTTCGTAAAAACGCGTCAGGCGCGCTTTTCATCAAATTTAAAAGCTCTTTGATCCGCTCCGCGCCGCTTCCGCGCCTCATGATTTTTAGCATTTTCTCGCTTGCGTGCTGGATCGGCATATCAAAGTAGTTCACAAACACGGGCGAGGCGATGATGCGCTCAATTAGCGCGTTTGAGGTGGTGCTAGGATAGAGATAGAGTATGCGCGCGGTTTTGACGCCCTCGATCTTTTCGACCGCGTCAATGAGTGAGATGAGCCCGTCGCTAACCGCGTGATCGCGCATATACGAGCTGCTATCCTGAGAGAGGAAGCTAAAGTCGTAGTAGCCCTTTTTTACGAGCTTTTGCACCTCGTCTACGATATTTTCGAGCGCGCGGGATTTTAGCTTGCCCTTAAAGGTCGGGATCGCGCAGAAGCTGCATTTTTGATTACAGCCTTCCGAAATTTTGATGTAGGCGTGGTAGTTTGAGCCCGTTATCACGCGCTCTTCGCTTGCTTGCAGGTAGGTTTCGGGGCTAAATAAATTTTGCTTTTTTAGGATGATCTCGTCGATCTTGTCGTAGTCTCCGACGCCGGTAAATAGATCGACCTCGGGCAGCTCCTTCATCAGCTCCTCGCGGTAGCGCTGCATCAGACAGCCCGTGACTACGAGCAGGGAGCCTTTTTTACGCGCTTCGTGCATATCCAGGATCGCGCGGATGCTCTCTTCTTTCGCCGAGTTTATAAAGCCGCAGGTATTTACGATGATGACGTCGGCGCTTGCGACGTCGGGCGTGATCTCGTAGTTTGAGAGCCGTCCGAGCATGATTTCAGAATCCACCAGATTTTTGTTACAGCCTAAGGATACTAAGTGAAGCTTACCCATCTTATACCCACAGATTGTCGATCAGACGCGTTTTGCCAACGTACGCGGCGATTAGGATGATGGTGTTGTTTGGCTCTATTAGCGAGATTTCGTTTAAATTTCTATCCACGATCGCGACGTAGTCGACGTTTAGCGGCTCTAGGGTTTGTAGCATCTCGCCTTTTATCGTTTGTGCGCTTAGTTCGCCCGCCGCGATCAAATTTGAAGCTTTTTTAAGCGAATGCGAAAGCTTAAGCGCCTCTAGCTTTTGCCCTTCGTCTAGGTAGGCGTTTCGCGAGCTAAGCGCCAGTCCGTCGGGCGCGCGGACGATCTCGCAAGGCACGATCTCTAAATTTAAAAAACAGGTCTTTACGAAATTACGCACGATGAGTAGCTGCTGCGCGTCCTTTTTGCCCATGTAGACGCGCTTTGCGTTTGTTAGATTAAATAGCTTGTTTAGCACGCGAAGCACGCCGTCAAAGTGCCCCGGGCGAGTCTTACCCTCGAGCACGCTTGCTAAATTTTCAGGCGCGCTAATTAACGGCTCGGTATCAAAATATAACTCCCTAGCCTCAGGAGCAAACATCGCATGCACACCCAGCTCCTCGCAAATTTTAGCGTCGTTTTGTTCGTTTTTTGGATAGCTATCAAAGTCCTCGCCGACCAAAAACTGCGCCGGGTTTACGAAGGTCGAAACGATCGCAGTTTTGTTTTCTGCTACGCACTTTTCTATGAGGCTAGCGTGTCCGCCATGAAGCGCACCCATCGTAGGTACGAAGCCGATATTTTCGGGATTTGCCGCGACGAAATCTCGCAGCTGTTCTGCTGTTCTTAAAATTTGCATTTTCTCTTCTTTATGTTTAATTTTAACGCGCGATTATAGCAAATTTTATCTTTACTCTTACAAATATGTTATAATCACGCCAAAAAGCACAAAAAAGGTCTTAAATTTTGGATAATTACGAATATACGGAACTTCTAAAAACCCTAAACACGAAAGTAGAAAATATCGCGGGCGTCGTAAAGCCTGAAAGTATCAAAGCTCGCCTAAAAGAGATCGAGGAGCTAGAAAACGATCAAAATTTCTGGCAAGACATCGCAAAAGCTGGCGCAATCGGCAAGGAAAAAACGAAAATTTCAAATATCTTAAATAACTTCCTAAACGCCAAAAGCGCCGTAGATGATGCAAAGGATCTATACGAGCTGGCAAACTCGGAAAACGATGAAGAGACGATAAATTCGCTCTTTGCAGAGGCTGGCGAGCTAGAGGATAAGATAGTAAATTTAGAGATTTCTATGCTGCTTAGCGGCGAGGACGACGGCAAAAACGCTATCGTCACCATCCACCCGGGCGCTGGCGGTACGGAGAGCAACGACTGGGCTAGCATGCTATACCGTATGTATCTGCGCTTTTGCGAGCGCGAGGGCTTTAAGGTCGAAACCCTGGACTTCCAAGAGGGCGAAGAAGCAGGGCTAAAAGACGTGAGCTTTATCGTTAAGGGCGTAAACGCTTACGGCTATCTAAAGGCCGAAAACGGCATCCACCGCTTAGTACGAACCAGCCCGTTTGATAGCGCGGGTCGCCGCCATACGAGCTTTACTAGCGTGATGGTGAGCCCGGAGATCGACGACGACATCGAGATAGAAATCGACGAAAAAGACCTAAAAATCGACACCTACCGCGCGGGTGGAGCGGGCGGTCAGCACGTAAATAACACCGAGTCCGCCGTGCGCAACACCCACGCACCCACGGGCATCGTCGTGCAGTGTCAAAACGACCGCAGCCAGCACAAAAACAAGGCCACAGCGATGAAAATGCTAAAATCGCGCCTATATGAGCTAGAGCTAATGAAACAGCAAGAAGCTGCCGGCAGTGTCGAAAAAAGCGAGATCGGCTGGGGTCATCAGATCCGTTCGTACGTGCTTTTCCCGTATCAACAGGTCAAGGATAATCGCAGCGGCGAGGCGTACAGTCAAACCGACGCGATACTGGACGGCGATATAAAAAAGCTCATCGAGGGCGTTTTGGTAAGTCAAAAAAGCATAAACTAGAAAGGAAAAATATGGAAATTTCAGCTCTTTTAAACCAACTAGGCTACAACGAAAACGACGCGACCGCCGCGCAGGTTAAGCGCATCCTAAACAACTGCGACGGGTTAAATTTAAGCAGCATTATCACGCTAAACGACCACCTAAAACCGCTAGGTAGCTTCGTCGCGATGAGCGGCAGTGAGGACGTATTTAAGATAAAAAACGCGGGCAAAACGCCGGGTGCGCTAAACGTGATCGAAAACTGGGCTGAAAAAAACAAGATAAATATAAAAAAAGTAAATGAAACTACGCACTACATACTAGGAAAAAACATATGAAAAACTACGATATCATTGTCATCGGCTTTGGCAAAGCAGGCAAAACTCTCGCCGTAAAAGTCGCAAATTTAGGCAAAAAAGTCGCCGTGATCGAAAAATCGGCGCAGATGTACGGCGGAACGTGCATAAACGTCGGCTGCATCCCGACAAAAAAGCTAGTAAATTTAAGCAAAGAAGCGCAATACGTAAATAACAACGTCGCGGGCGAATACTTTACGCTAAGCATCGAGAAAAAAGACGCTCTCGTCTCCGCGCTTAGAGCTAAAAATTTCGCTATGCTTGACGGCAACGCAAACATCGACGTGATAAACGGCACGGCTAAATTTATGGATAAAAACAGCGTCGAAGTCACGTCCTCTGACGGCGCAAAAAGCGTACTTACCGCGCCTACTATCGTTATAAATACGGGCTCGGTTAATGAAAAACCAAGCTTTGAGGTTAGTTCAAATTTGGCTTACGACAGCACGGGGATTTTAAGCCTAAAAACGCTTCCAAAACACCTAGTAGTCGTGGGCGGTGGATACGTCGGGCTTGAGTTTGCCTCGATGTTTGCCGAATTTGGCTCAAAAGTCACTATCATAGCTCGCTCGGGCGTGCTAAAAAACGAGGACGAAGACGTAAAACAGAGCGTAAAAGCGCTGCTACAAACGCAAGGCGTCGAAATTTTAGAGGGTTGCGAAGTTAAAAATTTAAAAGATTGCGCGCTAATTTTTACCCAAAACGGCGAGACGAAATGCCTTGAAGCGGACGCGTTTTTACTAGCGACCGGACGAGTAGCGGCGAGTGGGGAGCTAAATTTAAGCGCGGCAGGCGTACAAACGGACACCAAAGGAAACGTGCTAGTAAACGAGTTTTTACAAACCGCCCAGCCGCATATCTACGCGGTAGGCGACGTTCGCGGTGGCGAGCTTTTTACATACACGAGCTTAGACGATTTTCGCATCGTCTTTGACAAGCTTTTTGGCGCGGGTAAACGCAGCACTCTAAACCGCTCGCCTCACGCCAGCACGCTTTTTACCGAGACTCCGCTAGCTAGCATCGGGCTAAACGAGAAACGAGCGACGGCTCAAAATTTAGATTTTAAAGTCCTAAAACTAGCGCTAGCAGCAGTCCCTGGCGCAAAGGTAGTCGGCAACGAAACGGGATTTTTAAAAGCGATCGTGGAGACAAAAAGCGGCAAAATTTTGGGCGCGGCGTTTCACTGCGTTTATGCAAACGAGCTTATCAACGAGATCGCCGTCGCGATGGCCCTTGGCGCGGGCGCTGATTTTTTCAAAAATCAGATTTTTACGCATCCTAGCATCAGCGAAGCGCTAAATGATTTGTTTGGACAATTTTAATAAACACAAAGGATAGAAAATGAAAAATTTACTTCTTGCCTTTATCGGGTTTTTGTTCGTGGGATGCGCAGCCTCAAGCGGCGGCGGAGCGGCGAGCGATAACGCTGATTACGACTTTAACAAACGAGCAATCGATATACTAAAACCAAAATGCGAAAAGGGTAACTACTCGGCTTGCAACGACCTAGCCATCAGCTATCAAAATCTAAAAGACCATAAAACGGCGCAAAAATACTACGATAACGCATGCCAAAACAACTATCAGCTAGCTTGCACCAACCTAGCTAATATGTATCAATTAGGCCTTGGCGTAGACAGGGATAAAAATAAAGCTTTGGAGATCTTTAACGCCTCTTGCACGAACGGAGGGGCGATATCTTGCTACTATCTAGGCGACTTATACCGCTCCGGCGACGAGGGCAAAGAGCCTGACTACGTCGCGGCCATGAGTGCATACGAAAGAGGCTGCAAGCTAGGAGATATCCCGTCATGCACGAATACGGCAGTGCTATACGAACACGGCCTAGGCGTATCGCAGGACGAGTCAAAAGCCAGAAACATCTACCGCTCGGCGTGCTTTAGCGGCGATTCGTCCGCATGCGACAACCTAAAAAGAATGGGTAGAAAACGCTAAATTTAAGGAGCCGAATTTACTACGGCGGGTCAACTCAGACTCGCCTTTTTTAAATCAGTCACGTCAAATCTAACTTCAAATTTACTTGCCGAAAACTCCGTAAAAACCAAAAAATACCCGCTAAATTTAACACCAAACATCCATAAATTTAACTCTGCAAATTTGCCTTTGCGATATGCGGTAAATTTTGCTTGCTTGGCTAAAGCTGTGTAAATTTCAGTGCATTTAAAATAACAATCCTTTGCAGCAAATAACAAAAGAAACAACGCTAGATTTGAGTAAATTTATAAAAAGTAGAAAACGCAGGGGCTTATATTTAAGCCCCAAAAAAGCGCGAGTTTGGAGTAAAATTAAAATTTATAAGAGACGTTAACTTTAAAGTTTCTGCCCGGCTCCCAGTCTACATAGTTTGGATCGCCTGTATAATCAGCCGTTCTTTGAGACTGCGAAGCGTATGCTTTGTTAAATAGGTTATAAATTCCGGCATTTATCTCTAGTCCTTTAAATTTACCGCTGCTTGGCGCATAGGTAGCGTAAATGTCGCTAACTGCATAGCTTGGTATCTTGACGTTTTCATTATCGCCGGCCGATATGGTATTTTTTGAAGCGAAGTAGATTAGGTTGTAGCCTATTAGCGTATCGATGCTAGAAAATGCGTACTCTGCGTTAAATGTGTATTTATCGCCCTGATCGCGGTAGCCGATGACGTTTGAGGTGTAGTAGCCGCCGCTTGCCTTAGCGACCCTATCTTTGTATTTTACATTTTGATGAGTGTAGCTAGCAGCTAGGCTTAGTGCGTCTAAATTTAGTCTTGCAAGTAGCTCAACGCCGCTTATGTCTGCCCCGCCAGCATTTTTTCTAATCATTATCGGATTTGTTCTACCACCTGCTGCGTTATTATCGACTATTAAATTTTTATATTTCGTCATGAAGTATTTTGCAGATAAGCTATATGAGCTAGCTTCATTTATATCGCCGTGGTATTTAAGACCAGTTTCGTAGCTGTTGCCAGTTGTAGGTTTCAGATCTTTGTTTGCTTCCCAGCTTCTGCTTCCACCTGCCATCATCGACTCCATAACGTCAGGCCCTCTAAATACTCTTGCATAGCTTGCAAATGCGTTAAGACCTTTAAGGATCTCATAATCAAGCGCAAGCGCCGTGGTAAATTCATCAAATTTATAAGTATAACTCTTTACGTTTCCGGCTCTACCATCATAGCTTTTTAACTCGTGGCGAGTGTATCTGATGCCAGGAGTAACGGTTAGCGAGTCAAAATTTAGCGCGTCTTCTACATAGATTGAGTAGTTATTTACCTTTTCAGGATAGTTGTTATTCGGCTTATTAAAGTTTTTACTTTGATAAAACTCGGCTCCGTATCTAAGCGTCTGCGTCAAAGCGCCGGTCTCGACTACGCTTTTAGCCTTTGCATTTATACCGTTTGTCTCTACGCCCCATTTTGAATCATCAATCCTTTGATGTCTCGTGTTATAAGCCGTCACGTCTAAATTTAAAAGATCGCTCGGTTTATACTCGTATTTTAGCGTCGTCGTATCGCGCTCATATTTACGATTATCGACGCTATTTGAGCCGCTATACCAGCTGCCAAATTCTGCTCTTAAAGGATAAAGACCTTTAAATTCATTGTGCTCTCTTGAGATAGAAATCCTATGCGCATCAAGGAAGCTGTAACCAAGCTTTAAAAGATAACTAAGGTCATTTCCGTCGCCGCCTATCTTTCTTTTGTTGCCGCTTTTGCCGTAGTCGTAGCCCTTGTGATTAATAGCGGCTATAAAATCAAGCCCTTCAACTGGCGCGGTAAAGATCATAAGGCCTTGCGAAAATTCGTCGTTGTTTGAGGCGTATCCCGTTTTGATTTTTGCGCCGATGATTTCGCCCTCTTCCAGCAGATCTCTAGCGTCCACCGTTTTAAAGGCGACCGAACCGCCAAGCGCGCCTGAGCCGTTTACCACTGATCTTGAGCCAACCTCGACATCGACTGCTTTTATAAGATCCGGATCTATAAGCAAGTCAGCGTTGTGGTGAAATGTATTTCCGTTTTGCTTCGCGCCGTCTATCGTGATATTTAGACCGCGATCGCTAACGCCCCTCATGTAAATTTTTTGATTCATGCCGTTTGTGCCGCCTACGTAAACGCCGGGAATGTCTCTCATCACGT
>CAUQRE010000024.1:0-8656 GCA_963520315.1 uncultured Campylobacter sp.
TCGGGTCGCTAAACGTGGTTGGAGTTAACTTTTGCTGAAGGAACATCGTAGCACCCATCAAAATAGGCAGCACGAAATACGGATCCATCACCGAAAGGTCGTGTATCCATAGTATCCACGGCGCTGCTTTTAGCTCGATCGCGTTTAGTAGTACGCGATAAATCGCAAAGAAAATCGGTATCTGCATAAGTATCGGCAAGCAGCCGCCCATAGGATTCGCGCCGTTTTTCTTATATAGCTCCATCATGTGCATATTTAGCTTTTGCGGATCGCCTTTGTATTTGGCTTGCAGCTCTTTTACCTTCGGCGCTAGGTCTTTGAGCTTGTTCATCGACAGCATGCCTTTGTAGGTAAGAGGGAAAAGCACGATCCTGATAGCTAGCGTTAGTACAACGATCGCCCAGCCCCAGTTACCGATGTAACCGTAAAGCAAATTTAAAAACGCAAACATCGGTTTTGCGATAAAGGTAAACCAGCCGTACTCGATGATGTCCACGAGCTCCTCGTTTATCTGGCTTAGAGTCGCATGATCTTTGGCACCGATGTAGCCTTTAGCTTTAAAATTTTGCTCGCCTTTTACGAATATCACTGCATTTCCCGCGCCGTCTTTTGAAACTACGGGATTTAAAAGTCCGTCAAATTTAAAAAACAAAGCCGTGTAGTATCTGTCGCTAGCCGCGGCTATGTTTACGTTGTTAAAGCTCTCGGTCGCGTCTACGTCGCCGTCCTCGATGATAGTTAGCTTGCCGTCGTTGTGCTTAAGTAGCGCGCCGTGGACGGTGTAGCTATCAATCGCGACGTTTGGACGAAAGCCCGGAGTCACGTAGTATTCGCCGGCACTCACGCTTAGGTCTAGATCGTAGCTTCCGTTTGGATAAAATGTGATTTTCTTGGTTACGTTAGAGCCTTCCAAATTTTGCGTTAAAACTATGCTTTTTGGCTCGCTAGTTAAATTTATCTCGCTAACGTCGCTCGCGTAGGCTACTTTAAAAGCTTGCTCATTTAAAGCTTTGTCGCTAAAGCGTACTTCAAGCGGTAACGGCTGAGCGCCTGCTAGCTCGATGCGATTACCTTCAGCATTTTTATATTTTTCGTCGTTTAGATAAAATTTAGAAATCCTGCCCAGCTCGTCGATGCGCGCCTCAAAGTGTTCGCCCTTTATAACGGCGATCTCGCGGCTTTGCGTCGCTACGGCTTGCGGAGCGCTGGCGCCTGATGCGGTGTTTGCGCTCGGAGCGGCGTTTGCTTGGCTAGCTTGCTGCGCAGCTACGGTTTGGTTTTGATCTAACGGCAAATTTTTAGGAATAAAAAAATAATCGTAAGCGATAAAAAAGATAAAAGATAAAACGGTCGCTAATATCACGCGTTTTTGAACTGACATATTGTCTAACACTATTTTTCCTTTTGAAAGTCTAAATTTTTAATAACGTAGAATTTATTTTTTTTATACGGGACGAACCAAAATGCGATATGTGATTCTAAATTTTGATTGAACATAAAAAAAGAGTCGAAATTTTTACTGATGACGGGGTAGTCGATGCCGCCCTTAAAGAGTTGATTACAGCGCAAAATTCTAAAAATAACCGCAAAAAGCGCCGAGAAAAAGCCGTTAAATTTGAACTGCCAAACGGCAAATTCCGAGCATGAGGGATAGTATCTGCAAGACTTCGGAGTAAATTTGGAGATATAATCTTGATATGCTTTTATCAAAAATAAAATAGCTTGTTTTATCATTTTCATATGCCTGATTTTATACATCCGAGTTTTTTCATAGCCCAAGAGATATTTTTTTTGAGCTTTAAAAACGAGCTTTTCTCTAGCCCGTTTTTAACGACTATCACGTAAACGCCGTCCGCAAGCTCATTTGAAATCTCGACGACGACCGCTCGCAAAAGCCTTTTACATCGGTTGCGAACGACGGCTTTGCCCACCTTTTTGCTGGCTACGACGGCTAGTTTGTTTTCATTGCAAGGCTTAAAAAATACTATCGCCTCCTCGCAGTGCCATTTGACGGCCTCTTTGTAGACGCTTGAAAACTCCTTTTGGCTGCTTATAGAGCTAAATTTGCTTAAACGGCCAATCTTGCTCTACCTTTTGCGCGTCTTGCGTTTAGCACTTTGCGGCCGTTTTTAGTTTTCATGCGGACGCGAAACCCGTGAGTGCGTTTTCTAGGGGTTTTATGAGGTTGGTATGTTCTTTTCATAAATTTTTCCTTATGGTGATTTTGATATAAGTCGGTGATTTTATCAACAAATCGCTTAAAATCCTTTTAATAAATTTTTAAACTTCGTTTTAAAATAATAAAAATATAATCACTCATTAAAATTTAGGAGAAAATTTTGCCTTACGTTATTAGAAAAGCATTCAGGGCTGATATCCCTGCCGTTTGCGAGCTGGTTAAAGAGCTGGCCGCGCACGAAAAAATGAGCGATGATGTCAAATTTACGCCGGGAATTTTTGCCGAATCTGTTTTTGAGAAAAAATACGCCGAGATTTTAGTCTGCATAGCAGAGGGCAAAATCATAGCTTACGCGATATATTTTTACACGTTTTCCACGTTTTTGGGGCTTGGCGGGATGTATTTGGAAGATTTGTACGTCCAAAAAGAGCATCGCAACAAAGGCATAGGAAAAGGGTTTTTTAGGCATCTAGCTCAAATTTGCAAGGACGAAAACCTCCAACGCCTCGAGTGGGCATGCCTGCACTGGAACGAGCCCGGCATCAAATTTTACGAAAAAATGGGCGCGAAAAACCGGTCTGAGCAGTGGCGAAACTACCGTCTCGACGGCGAAAATTTAAGCAAACTAGCGCTTTGATTTATCTGTTTTTAACGCCCTTTTAGATATCATCGCGCGATGAGTTACGCAAACGAAATTTTAAGAGAGCTTTACTATCTGAGGGCGTTCGGGTATAAATTCGCCGATTTTTCGCCTTCGTCCGCGGCCTTGCCCAGCAGCCTTGCAGAGCTAAACGCAAGCATCAAAGAGTGTAATCTATGCGAGCTTTGCAAGAGCGCAAACCACGCGCTAACGGGCCTTGGAGATAAAAGCGCCAAAGTAGTTTTCGTATTTGACGCGCCAAACGCCGCCGAGGACGCGAGCGGAGAGTTTTTAGCCGGCGACGATAAGTTTTTGCAAAATTTAAATGAGCTGGCCGGGCTAAAAAAAGACGAAATTTACGTCACTAGCCTGCTAAAATGCAAGCCCGCATCCAAAGCTTCGGCAAGCGCATACGAGCTTTGCGAGCCGTATTTTAGTGCGGAAACCCGCCTAGTCGCGCCAAAACTCATCGTAGCGCTAGGCGAGGAGGTCTTTTGCAAAATGATAAAACAAAGCGCGCAAAGCTTTGAGACAATAAGGGGAAATATAATGAAATTTAAACATTCGGCTCTACTAGCAACCTATTCGCCTGCCGTCGTAGCGAAAAATCCAAGCAAAAAAGAGCTGTTTTTCAGCGATTTAAAAAAGATAAAAGAGTACCTATGAGAAAAATTTTAACCGCTTTACTGATCTGTTCGGCGCTGTTTGCCAGGAGCGAAAAGGCCTCCGATATACCGCCGGCGAGCGAAGTTTATATAAATTTAGAACCGGCAAAGTGCGACGATGCCTGCTTGCTTGATCTCGTTAAAGAGGGTCTTTTGCACAGCTTGTTGGCTCGCTATGAAAACAGCTCGAATCAAGAAATTTTGCAAGCCATTAACGCCCTAAGCGGCCCCTACGCAAACGTAGGCGGCGAAAGTCTGACGCCAAACTCCAGCGCCGAGTTTAAGATCGCCGTCATCATCCCGCAAGATAGCATAAAAAGCTACGCCGGCGTCGTCTCAAACGCGGTTATCGCCTACATCGTCAGACAAAACGCCCCTATCGACGTTAAATTTTACAACATCGGCAACGAAGCCCCGAGCGCTATCGACGGCGCCCTAGCACGCGCTAGAAGCGAAAATATCTCCTATATCATCGCGCCGTTTACGCCTGTTGGCGCAAAATACCTAAACGAGGTTTTAGACCCCGCCATGACGGCTTTCGTGCCGACTCTGCACATATCTAGCGTCGATTCGCCGCAGGAGAATTTGATATTTGGCGGTATAGACTACAAAGGGCAAGTTGAAAAGCTGCTAAATTTCTCAAACGGCCAAGTCGCGGCGTTTTCTGACGGCAGCGCGCTAGGAGCGGCGCTAAATCGCTACGCGGACGAGCTTAGCGGCGGGCTAGCCTACGAAAACGAGATCGCAAGCGGCACGACCGATCTAAAGCCGATGTTATCCGGCAACTCAAGGCTAAGCGGCGCGACAGTTTTTCTAAACGTTCCGCTCGTAAAAGCCTCGATGGTAAGCTCTCAAATGCGCCTTTACGACGTCAAATTTAACGCCCTTTTAAGCACGCAGATAAACTACGCGCCAAGCATCTTTAAACTCACGCAACCGCAAGATAGAGAAAAGCTCTACATAGCCAACTCGATTTCTAAAACCGACGGCGCGCTAGACTCAAACAACGAAATTTTGGGGCAAAATTTGAACTTTAACTGGGTGGGTTACTCAGCTAGCGCCGGGCTTGACTACATCTACGCGACCTACTTAAACCGTGGCGCGCAGAGGCTTTTTAGCGAGAGCGTCGAGGACTCGCAGATAATCTATGATACGAAGGTTTTAAAAGCCGGCGAATACGGCTTTTACGAGCAGTAAGAGGAGAGAAAATCCACTATCTCCTTGCTCATCTTAGCAGGCCTTAGGTTGCTAACAAACGCGACCTCGACGTCCGCTTCAAAGACGAGCTCGGGTTCGCATTCGCCGCTTAAATTTGCGATTTTATAAATTTTTTGATTTACGAGCCCGGAGGCTTTTTTCAGGCTTGCCACGCTCGTTTTTACCTCGAGCAGATCGCCCAGGACGGCCGGTTTTTTAAATTTCGCCCGAATCTCGCTCACGACAAAATGTCCGTCCTTGCTAAAAGGCTTAACCTCCGAGCCGAAAAACATCTCGCTGCGCGCCCTTTCGCAGTACTTTATATAGTTTGCGTGATAGACTATGCCGCCCGCGTCGGTGTCTTCGTAGTAGATTCGTATTTTCACGGCCACTCCTTAGGCTTTTAGATCAAGCCCCATTTTACCTAGTTTTCTTAAAAGCTCCATTATATCCGTCCCCTTTTCCTGTTCGGCTTTTAGGAAATTCTCGAAAAACTCGCGCTTTATATCCTTATAAACATAGGTTTGGCTTTTACTAACGGCTTGGATAGGTTTAAATTTATTCTCTTCGGGCGTTTCTTTAGGAGTCTGATCGCTTGCCGTACCCTCTTTTAGAGCTATATTTTGTAGTACGCCTGCGATGCTCTCGCCTTTTTTAAATGCATCTTTTAAGAAATTTAAAAACTCTTTTTTAGTTGCTTCGTCTGCGTAGCTTACCTGTTTTACCATCTCTTGTCCCCAAAAGACCGCAGGCCGTTTTCCTGATATCCGGTCAAAATTTAGCTTGCCGTCTTTGAGCTATATTTTGACCTTTGCATTCTCTCCTAATATCTTTTCGGCGGCAACCTCAAGCCATTTATCTTTAAATTTTTCCAAATCCATATCGGAGTCTAGTAGCTTTGCCATATCGACCGCCATTTTAAGCCCGGTACCCTTCGTATTACCAACGCCAAAGCTTCCTAGATCCACATTAAACACACTCATAAACCCGTCTACGCTAAAAACATCGTTTTCCGTGCTTGAATTGCTTTGCAAGACCTTCGTGCTATCTATAAATTTCTTTAGCTCAGAAGCTTCCTCTTTGCTTACCGATGAGTCAAGCCCGTTTATCTTGCCCCAAATGCTGATTTTATCATCTTCCGTATAGCCGCTTAGCGAATACGCCTTACGCGCAACCACGGGATCATAAGGTTTATATACCGGTTTTTTAAAGCCTATTTTTATAGCAAGAAGTCTATTTTTCTGCTTGTCGTTTAGTTTTGAAAACTCCACATTTTGCGCCCAAACGGCAAGCTCGATTTCGTCCAGTTCGTCGGGATCGAGAGCATAATAATCAATAGGTTCGGTCAAATTTGATCGAGACGGCGCCGAATTTGAGGTTAAATTTATATCCTCTTTTTCCTCGCGCGGTTTTAAATTTTGCCCGCGAGCGCTACTAAAATCATAATTTAGGTTTGCGTTAAATCCGTTTACGCCGCTTATCATATTAATCCTTTATGCTTTTACGTCAAATTTACCTAGCTTTGCTAGTTGATTTAAAATTTCAGTTATATCCGTACCCTTTTCTTGTTCAGCTTTCAGGAAATTTTCAAAGAATTCTCGTCTGATGTCTTTATCTACGTAAGTCTTGCTTTTACTAGCGGCTTGGATGGGTTTAAACTCTGTTGCCTCGCTTGTATTTTCCTTAAATTCAGCCCTGCCCTCAAGCAGATTTTGTATATCCAGACCCTTTTCTATCGCATCTCGAACGAATTTTATAAACGCCTTTTTGCTCTGCTCGTCCTTATACTCGATACTCTCAAGCTCCCTAAACTCTACGGGAGCCTTGTTTTTATTCATGACTATCGTGATATTTTCGCCGTCTACGGATATTCTTTCCGCGCCGCTCTCGCCCAAACGCTTCAGCACGGTATATTCAGCCCACCTATCCTTAAACTCGTCCACGCTCATATCGGAGTCGAGGATTTCCATCCCCTTATTCCCTGCATTATATTCTATGCCCAAAAATGGGTATTCGCGGTTTATGTATTTTTTCGTAAATTCATCGACGTCGGTCGTATCGTATCCCGCCAAATCCCGAGTAAGTTTATCGAAACCAAACGCCCCGCTACTATTTATAAATTTCTTCAGATTTTCCGCTTCGCTCCTACTAAAAGAGCCGTCTAACCCGCTTATCTTACCCCATACGCTTATCTTTTCGTCCAGAGTATATCCGCTCAGAGAAAAAACGCCTCGTATATTAGCCGGTACGTCTGGCGGGAGCTTTTTTATCTCCCTGATGGCCGCTTGCATCTCTTTGATGTTAAATTTTATCTTTTGATTTAGGGCATTTCCGTTATCTTTCGGATTCGTTTGATTTGTCGAATTCGGCTGCGCGATCGCCATATTCGAAGCCTGATTTGAGGTTAAATTTATAGCCTCTTTTTCCTCGCGTGCTTTTAAATTTCGCTCATGAGCGCTACTAAAATCATAATTTACGTTTGCGTTAAATCCGTTTATACTGCTTATCATATTAATCCTTTATGCCTTTACGTCAAATTTGCCTAGCTTTGCCAGCTGATTTAAAATTTCAATTATATCCGTTCCTTTTTCGCGTTCGGCTTTTAAGAAATTCTCGAAAAACTCGCGTCTAATATCTTTATCTACGTAAGTCTTACTTTTACTAGTAGCTTGGATAGGTTTAAATTTAGTTTCCGCTCTTTGCTTAGCTAAATTTTCGTTGTATTCTCTCATCTCTTGATTGATTTTTGCTACGGCTTCTTTGTGGGCTTTCGTAGTTTTTTCGATATCTTCCGCATAGAGCTTTTTAAATTCTTCTATACTGATGTCGGTTCTTTGCAGCAAAGCCGCTCCGACGTCGCCCATCACGGCATCTTCAGGTAAAGAGTCTTTAAAAGCCCTCAATTCCTCTTCCTCCTCCTTTGTTCCGAGCCCCAAAAGCTTGCCCCAAATAGTCGGTTTGCCGTCTATGGAGTTACTTTTTAGCCACCGCGAATACGAATCTAGCGTAAAATCGACGACCTTTTCCTTTGTATCTAGCTCGTCTCTCATTATCATCTCATGCATCTGTCCGGGCGCGTATTTTTGGGCTAGCATCGCGTCGATTTTCTCTATAGTTTTGGTTATCCAACCCTCTTCGCTCCTATCGAAATTGATATTTTCAGCCGCAAATATCTCGTAGGTAGTTTTATTCATATACGCTTGCGCTATGCGCGCATCCTCGTCGCTTTGCACGCTTTTTTGAGGCGTTTTATTTAAAATTTGCATATCAAAAGGAGCAATTTTGGCGGCACTCGCTTGCGCTTTTTGCGGGTCGGCTTTGGTTTCGAAATTCAGCTGATAACCCGCCGAGTTTAAATTTATGCCTTCTATCATTTTTAAATCCTTTTAAATTTAGACTTTAAAATAAATCGGCAAATTTGAGAAAAATTTAGGGTAAAGATAAGAAAGGCTATCAAATTTAGCCCCCGTTTCGAGAGCTAAATTTGATCCAAATTTGACGGATTGCCAAATTTTAACAAAACAATTAGCGGAAGTATTTTAAGATGGATTTAAATGCTGCGACGAAAATTTTGTCCCAAGACTAGGCGTGCAGTCTGTCGCAGGGCAAAATTTTCTAGCTCATTTAAAGACGCTTAAAAGACGCCGCACAAAATTTACTTTTCGCTGGGCTTTCTCGTCGCTAGATCGCACTTGGCGCCTCTAGTTATCATCAAGGACTGATCGTAAAATAAAATAAGCACCACAGAAACACCCACGCCAAGTGCTAGCGAGACCGTCGTAGTCGTAATCGCGTTATCAAAAAATATGATTAGGTATTCATTTTTCTTAGCGATATTAGGCTCGTTTAGAAACGAAAACAGCGCCAAGATGCCTTTATACGCATAGACTCCGGGCACCATCGGCAAAAGCGCGGGAAACGCGATGATCTCGGCGGGCACTTTTAGCCGTTTGGCAAAGAGCATACCTAAAATCC
>CAUQRE010000025.1:0-8553 GCA_963520315.1 uncultured Campylobacter sp.
GATGAGCGCGACTATGAGTTTGCGAGTAAATTTGACCTGCCTATAAAATGGGTAGTTAAACCTGTGCAGGGCGAATTTGAAGGCGGCAAGGCTCTAACGGAGTACGGAGTATCTATAAATTCGCCGCTCATAAACGGTCTTGGCAGCGAAGAGGCAAAACTAAAAATAATAGAAAAATTTGAAGCGGACAAGATCGGCAAACGCGTCGTAAATTTTAAAATCCGCGACTGGGGTATCTCCAGACAGCGCTACTGGGGCGCGCCGATACCGATGGTGCACTGCAAGCGCTGCGGCGTCGTGCCTGAAAAGATCGAAAATTTGCCCGTGACGCTGCCTGACGACGTACAGATAACGGGCGAGGGAAATCCGCTCGATAAACACGAGAGCTGGAAGCACGTAAAGTGCCCAAAATGCGGCGGCGAGGCTATCCGCGAGACCGATACGATGGATACGTTTTTTGAGAGTAGTTGGTATTTCGCTAGATACGCCAGCGACGAAAAAACGTGGCAGGATCGCGCGTTTGACGCTAAAAGCGTGAATTATTGGATGAACGTGGATCAGTATATCGGAGGTATCGAGCATGCGATCTTGCACCTGCTTTACGCGAGATTTTTCCAAAAGGCCTTGCGAGACCTGGGCTACCTAAGAGACGACGAGCCGTTTGAGCGACTGCTTACTCAGGGCATGGTGCTAAAAGACGGCAAAAAAATGAGTAAAAGTAAGGGTAACGTAGTCGATCCGGACGACATCATCAACAAATACGGCGCCGATACGGCGAGGCTTTTTATCCTCTTTGCCGCGCCTCCGCAAAAAGAGCTTGAGTGGAACGATAGTGCGGTCGAGGGCGCGTTTAGGTTTTTAAACCGCTTATACGAACGAAGCGCGGGTGTAAAAAAATGTACGCAAATCCCGCAGATAGCGCATGCAAATTTGAGTAAAGAAGAAAAATACGCGCGTATGAAGGTTTATGAGGCGCTTAAAAAATCAAACGATGTTTACGAAGAAAATTTTGCCTTTAATACCCTAATCGCGGCCTGCATGGAAGCCCTAAACGCCGTAAACGCGCAGGATAACGAGGATGTGACGACGGAAGCCTTTTTTATCGTTTTAAATTTACTCGAGCCTATCGTGCCGCATATAGCAAACGAGCTTAGCGAGCAGCTATTTGGCAGAGCAAATTTTACGAAAATAGAAATCTTAAACGAGGTTTTTGAGCAAGATAGCTTAAATTTAGCTATCACGGTTAACGGCAAAAGGCGAGGCGAATTTGAGGCGTCAAGTAGCGCTAGCGACGATGAGATCATAGCTTTAGCTAAACAAAGCGCGGAAAAATGGCTCGAGGGCAAAGAAATAATCAAACAAATTTACGTGAACGGAAAGCTCGTAAATTTCGTAATAAAAGGCTAAATTTTGAAAACTAAATTTTTACTATTTTTAACGGCTTTTATCTTGGCGGGATGCAGCTATAAGCCGGTCTCAAAGATAACTAGCGACGTAATGGGCGAGCGCGTTTACGTAAACGTGCTTATAAGTAAAGAAGAACCTAAAAACAGCGTTTGGATAAAAGACAGCGTGCTTGAGGGTATCGTAACTAGGCTGGGAAAACGTATAAGCGACGATAAAAATGCGCCTACATCTATAACCGTGTCTATAAAAACGCTTAGTTATCAGCCCTTGCTTTTTGACGAGTACGGCTACGTGACGTCTTATAAGGCGATTTTGGCGTTAAATTTCGACACCAGGCTAAAGAACGGCAAGATACTATCGGTGACTACTTCGGGCGAGCATGACTTTACCGTGTCGCAAAAGATAAGAGATACTAGATTCGCCGACGGCGTCATCAGCGAAAGCGATAGATATAATGCCGTAAAGCAGGCTTCTCAAGAGGCTTTTGACGAGTATATCGCTACGCTTGCCGTAAAAGGTCTAAAGCGTGGCGACTAGCGTCAATCAAGTCATAAAAGAGACTATCCAGACGATAAAAGAGCGCGGACTCGTGCTAACTCCGGATAACTCCGCCGAAGTTTTTTGCGAGACGGCCAAAAAAATCGGCGGTTTAGTGCGTGGTTGTCAAAAGCTAGAAAAATATGTCGGTAGACTAAACGATGAATTTAAGGCACAGCTAAAACAAAAAAACGTAAAAAGCGTGGACGAGCTTTTTGCTTTTATGGCCTCTAGGTTAAATTCCCCCAGTCTCGTCGAGTATCCAAAGCTAATAGCCGCGCTATGCGCTATGAGTAAAAAAGTACTTCAAGCAGCGGCCGCGCTACATAACAAAAGCGCAAGAAAGCTGGCGGAAGCCAGTATCGAGGCGCTAAACAGACGCACCGACGCTCAAACCGCCGATAGGATAAAAGATAAGTGGTTTGATTTTTTGACCGATTACGACGACAGCTTTTTAAAAAGGCTTAACGACTACGGGATAAAAAAAACGGATGATTTAGCAGAGATGGTCGCAGAGCTTGACGGCGCGATTAGGAGCGCCGGAAGTGCCGGGGCGTGCGAGGAGTTCGTCTCGCTTTTGACGGCTACGCTAGAGCCGTCCATCACCGATAAAATAATCGGCGACATAGATAGGATAACTAAAAATTTAAAAGATGAGCCTAGGCTGCTTGAAAGCTTAAAATTTAGAAACGATATAAAAAATTTAACCAAAAAACGCATCGAGCTGGATAAAGCCGAAATCTCGAGCAAGATAGCCGCGCTAGATAAGGTGCTAGAGGGCATAGACGGGCGAATTTTGAGGCTCATAGACAGCTCCAAGGACGGCTCTGATAAGATGGGGTTTATAAGGCGCGATTTGGGTCTAATAAATTTAAGCAAAGATAGCTTTGAAGGCATCAGAGATAAGATGCTGGGTATCGCGGATATGCTTGATGGCGAGATCAGGCAACTAGGCGAGCAGATGATGAGCGATCAGCTGACGATAAAAGAGCTACAAGAAAAAATAAGCGCCCTTGAAACCCAGCTAGAAGACGCAAAAGCGCAGAGCAGAGAGGATTTTTTAACCAAAACCGCGACGAGAAAAGCGTTTGTCGAGGAGTTAGAGAGATTTGAAAACGAATATCTAAAAAACGGACTTGACTACTGCGTATGTTTTTTTGATATAGACCATTTTAAAAAGATAAACGACGCGTACGGCCACGATGCGGGCGATACCGTAATAGCTAGCGTAGCCAAAACGCTATTAAAAGCCTCGCGAAAAGAGGATATCGTAAGCAGGTACGGCGGCGAGGAGTTTGTCGTTTTG
This sequence comes from uncultured Campylobacter sp., assembly GCA_963520315.1. Lineage (GTDB taxonomy): Bacteria > Campylobacterota > Campylobacteria > Campylobacterales > Campylobacteraceae > Campylobacter_A. Next base: position 3,251 of record CAUQRE010000025.1, read on the forward strand.
CTACCGGGCTTAAGTTTAGAGCAAAGCGTGGAATTTGCCAGTAGAGTTAGAACTACGCTTAAAAACTCGAAATTTTTATATAAAGAAGAGCGTATCAGCGTTACGATTAGCTGCGGCGCAGCCGTACGTAGCGCGTATCAAAGCTCAGCGGCGGCGCTCGAGGCTTCGGACAAGATGCTTTATGAAGCCAAGCAAAACGGCAGAGATCAGGTGATGCCTAAAATTTAATGAAACTAGAATATTTTTTAGAAAACAAACCCCTTTTTTACAAGGAAATCAACCGCGCGCGCATGCCAAACACCTTTAAATTCGTACAAGGCGCGTTTAAAATACCAAAAATCATCCATATTATCGGTACGAACGGCAAGGGTAGCACGGGGCGATTTTTAGCGCAGATGCTCGCTCGCGGCCATAGCGTCGGACACTATACTAGCCCGCATATTTTCGAGTTTCGCGAGAGATTTTGGATGAACGGCGCCGTAGCTAGCGCGGATGCGCTCGAGACGGCTCACGAGAAGCTGATTAAAATTTTGCCCTCCGAGGTCGCGCGTTCGCTTTCGTATTTCGAGTACGCGACGATGCTTTGCACTGCGCTTTTTGAGGGGTGCGACTTTTTCGTCTGCGAGGCTGGCGTAGGCGGCGAATTTGACGCTACGAACGTATTTGACAAGCGCCTTAGCCTCTTTACTCCGATCGGCTTTGATCACACAGCGCTGCTTGGTGACACGCTAGAGCAGATCGCGACGACTAAATTTAACGCGATGGCGGACGTTGCTTTAATGAACGACGATATGAACGAGCTTTGCGTCGGTATCGCTAGAGGGATCGCTGCCAAAAAAGGAGCTATGCTCAAATTCGCTTCCCAAAATTTAAGCAACGAGGATAAAAACGAGATTAAAATTTACGCGGAGAAATTCGGCTTGCCAGAGTTTTTGCGCTCAAATTTGACTCTTAGCTCTTCGGCGTTTAAGGAGCTTGGCTTTAGCTTAAATTTAGCAAATTTAGGCGCGCTAAGTCTTGGCGGACGCTGCGAAAAGATCGCGCCAAACGTTACTATCGACGTCGGGCACAACGAGATGGCGGCGCAGGCTCTCGTGAAAAGATTTGCGGGCAAAAAGCTAAATTTGATCTTTAACGCCTTTGCCGACAAGGACATAAAAGCCGTCCTAAAGGCGATCAAGCCGATCGTTAAAAAAACCTACATCATCGAGTACGAGACGCCGGGCCGCGAGCTTGCGACGGCGCAGGTGAAAGAGGCTTTGCGGGGACTTGATATGGAGTTTGAGGGCTTTGCGGACGTGCGTGTGGACGAAGAGTACCTGGCGTTCGGGTCGTTTTACCTCGTGGAAGCCTTCTTAAAAAGGTACCGCGGTGCAAAGTGAGGTTTTTGAGTATTTTTTAAACGGAGGCGATGCGCAGCTACTCGTCTGCGAGGACGACAAGGAGGCCGTCGCGGCTCTTAGCGCGGCGGAATTTGCCGGGCTTAAGGTATTTAGATTGCCCGATTTTAGAGCGCGCGAGGGCGATGATCTGCGCAGCTTTAGCGCCGAGCTTTTCGAGCTATCGTCCGAGCTAGCCAAATTTTACGAATTTGAGGGCAAAAAGCTCCTCATCAGCCCTGTTTGCACCGTCCTAAACAAACTTCCCGGCAAAAAACACCTACAAAAGCTTACTCTAAATTTCGGCGACAAAATCGATCCAAAAGAGCTAGCCGAAAAGCTACTGCGCTTTGGCTACGAGGCGGTCGATATCGTGGAGAGCGAGGGCGAGTTTTGCGTTCGCGGCGAGATCATCGACGTTTTTTGCGTCGGCGCGCAGGAGCCAAACCGTATTTTGCTTTTTGACGATGAGATAGAGAGCATCAGGCATTACAGCACGCAAACGCAAATTTCAAACAAAACCGAGCTAAAAGGCGTTGAAATTTCGCCTTTTATCGCGGCTCTGGGCGAGGCCGAGTTTGAAAAAACGTCAGAAAAAATAAAAGATATGCAAACGGACGCGCTAATCAGCGACCTAAAGACGCTCGGATTTTGGGCGATAGACGGCTTTATAGACTATACGCGCGAATTTAAAACGGTTTTAACGAAAAAATTTGACGGCTTTGAGCGGGATCTGGGCGAGGTGGCAAATTTGCCCGTGCTGCCCGCAGCGAAAGTTTATAAAGATTTAAGCGTAACTTTAAACGCCGATTTTTTCGAGCTAAATAAAAATAAAAAAATTAAGGTTTTAGCGCGCAACGAGGGGCTTTTTAACGCATTAAATTTAAGCGAATATCAAAACGTAGAGTTCGTGCAAACCGAAGCCGCGTTAAATTTAGTTTCACCAAGCGAGATCATCGTCTCGCTAAACAAATTTGAAAAGAAAAAGCGCGCTAAAAAGCCGAGCCTAGTCATCGACGAACTAAAAGCCGGCGACTACGTCGTGCACGAGGAGTACGGCATCGGCAAATTTACGGGGCTTGAAAAGCTAACCGTGCTAGGCAGGACGCGCGAGTTCGTCGTGATCGTTTATCAAAACGAGGACAAGCTACTACTGCCCGTCGAGCATCTAAATTTGATCGATAGATACGTCGCAAGCAGCGGCAGTATCGCGGTTTTAGACCGATTAGGTAAGGCAAATTTCGCCAAGATAAAAGAAAAAGTTAGAGCCAAGCTTTTTGTAATCGCGTCAAAGATTATTTCACTAGCCGCCCAGCGCGAGCTAATCCGCGGCGAAATCATCGAAAAAGACGATGCGGAGTATCTAAATTTCTTGCAAAACGCGGGCTTTGCCTACACGAGAGATCAGGAGCGCGCCTCAAGCGACATCTCAAACGACCTAAAAAGCGGCAAGGTGATGGATAGGTTGCTCAGCGGCGACGTGGGATTTGGCAAGACAGAGGTTGCGATGAATGCGATATTTAAGTGCGTAAAATCGGGCTTTCAGGCGCTATTTTTCGTGCCGACGACGCTTCTTAGCTCGCAACATTTTAAAAGCCTAAAAGAGCGGCTGGGTAAATTTGACGTTAGCGTCTTTAAACTCGACCGCTTCACGAGCGCAAAGGAAAAAGCGGCCGCGGTTAGGGCGCTAGAGGCGGGACAGCCTTGCGTTTGCGTGGGTACGCACTCGCTTTTGTCGGTTAAGCCCTCAAATTTAGGCCTCATCATCATCGACGAAGAGCATAAATTCGGCGTAAAACAAAAGGAAAAACTAAAAGAGATTTCAAGCGCCTCGCACGTGCTATCTATGAGCGCGACTCCGATACCGCGCAGCCTAAATATGGCGCTTTCAAGCGTCAAGGGCTACTCCGTATTGCAAACTCCGCCAAGCTCGCGCCTAGACGTGCGAACTAGCGTGCGCGAGTGGGACGAAAAGGCGATAAAAGAGGCCGTGATGCGCGAACTGCGCCGCGGCGGGCAAATTTTTTATATCCACAACCACATCGCCACGATGCCTCAGGCAAAAAAGCAAATTTTAGACATCATGCCAAATTTACGCATCCTCACGCTGCACTCCAAAATAGACGCTAAAACGACCGAAGAGGAGATGATGAAGTTTGAAAACGGCGAATACGACGTGCTGCTAAGCACTAGCATCGTAGAAAGCGGTATCCACCTGCCAAACGTAAATACCATCATCATCGAGGGAGCGAATAAATTCGGCATCGCAGACCTACATCAGCTACGCGGACGCGTCGGCAGAAGCGACAAGCAGGCGTATTGCTACTTCCTAGTCGAAGACAAAAACGCTCTAAGCGAGGACGCGCTAAAACGCCTAGTCGCGCTTGAGAGCAACTCGTTTTTGGGCTCGGGCAGCGTGCTGGCGTATCACGATCTGGAAATCAGAGGCGGCGGCAACCTAGTGGGCGAAGCTCAAAGCGGCCATATCGAGGCGATCGGCTACTCGCTCTACATCAAGATGCTGGAAGAAGAGATAAATAAACTACTAACTAAAGAGAGCTTTGAGAGCGCGAAAATCGACCTAAAGCTTAGCATAAACGCGTTTTTAAACTCGGAGTTTATCGGCGAGGATAGGCTGCGCCTAGAGCTATATAGACGGCTTAGCAAGTGCAAAGAGGTTGCCGAGGTTTACGAGATAGAAGGCGAGATCGAGGATAGATTTGGCAAGCCAGACATCTACACCAAGCAGTTTTTAAGCCTCATTATAATTAAAATTTTAGCGATAAAAGCTGGCTTTAAAGCTATCTCAAACGCCGAGCAAAATATCGTGCTAACCGCGCAAAACGGCGAACAAACCAGACTAAGATCAAAGAGCAAAGACGATGACGACGTAATAGAGGAGATATTGATCTATCTTAGAAAACTAAATAAAGGACGGGCGGAAAAATGATAGACTGGAACACAACTGCCGCAGCGATTTATCGGCGCAAATTCGGCGCTTTAAAGGGCGTAACGGACGTTGATTTTACGCAGCTTGAGGGGCTTGTGGGGATCGAAAAACAAAAAGAAGAGCTCGTAGAAAATACGCGTAAATTTTTAGAAGGCGAGGGCGCTAATCACGCGATACTCTGGGGCGCGCGAGGCTGCGGTAAAAGTAGCTTGGTTAAGGCCGTTTTTACTAAATTTTATCCCGAAGGCCTTCGGTTAATCGAGCTAAAAAACGACGAGCTAGAGATGATACCCGAGATCATTTACGAGATCAGGGATAGCAGTTTTAAATTTATCATTTTTTGCGACGATCTTAGCTTTGAGACGGGCGATAGGAGCTATAAATTTTTAAAACCCGTGCTTGAGGGCTCGATCGAAAAAGCGCCTAATCTACGCCACCTCAAACCGCCGCCATCTCATCAGCGAGCTAAAAAGCGACAACGAAGGCACCAGAGTCTGCGAGACGGAGCTGCACTATAGTGACGCGGTCGAGGAAAAGATCGCGCTTAGCGATAGATTCGGGCTTTGGCTTAGCTTTTATCAGGGTAGTTTTGCGGACTATCTAAAGATAGTTGATTTTTATTTTAAAGATTTCGTAGGCGACAGAGCGATGCTTCACGAGCTAGCAAAGCAATACGCCCAGCTACGCGCGAGCCGCTCTGGACGCACGGCAAGGCAGTTTTATCTAAGCTATAAAGATAAAATTTGATGGCAAATTTAACTAAAGTGGGCTTTGTGGGCGACATCGTCGGACGCGCGGGAAGAAGCGCGGTTATACAAAATTTGCCCAAATTTAAGCGGGAATTTAAGCTTGACTTTATCGTCGCAAACGCCGAAAACGCAAGCGGAGGCTTCGGTCTAACCACCACAAACGCGCACGAGCTGCTAGAGTGCGGAATCGATGCGATCACGGGCGGCAACCATAGCTTTGATAAA
>CAUQRE010000026.1:0-8509 GCA_963520315.1 uncultured Campylobacter sp.
GATGTGATCTTGGCGGATTGTCTCGTCGCGCCCCTGATATAATCAAGCTATCTACACTTTTTTATATCTTTTATGCCGTAATTATACATCATTTTTAATCCTTGTCAATAGTTTTATACATTTTATTTTAACTTTTTAGCCAAAAAAGTTATAAAATTATGAATTATGTGCTAAAATACAAAAATAAAGGAGTATGTATGGATATAAAAACGTTTGAAGCTAAGCTTGCGGAGCTAAATTTAAGTAAAAAAGAATTTGCAACCATGGTCGGGGCAGCGTATAACGGCGTAGTAAATTGGAACTCTAAGGGCGAAACACCCAAGTGGGTAGATAGCTGGCTGGATAACTATGAGAAAGCCAAAAGCTACGAGACCATGCGAGATCAGGTGTTTAGGATAGAGAAGATCAAGTAGTGTTTTAAAGGGCTTTTAAAAGGCGGTTTAAAAAGGATAAAATTTACGTTAGAAATCAAAGTGAAAAAATCGGGATTTTAACCCACTTTGATTTTAAGCGTAAATTCACTTTGATTTGAAAAGCGGTTTTACAAAATTTGGCGATAAATTTAGTATTTTTGCGATGCGAGTCCAGGAGATAAATTTGAACGTAGCAGACAATCAAACCCAAAATTTAAACTACAATCCTCGCAATCCAAATTTGACAAATCCCGGCTCAAAGAAATTTGCGAGGGATTACGATAAGGAGCCGTTGGTTATCAAAAGCTACGAGGATTTCTTTGTTGAAACACTGTTTTTTATGCCGCTGGCATTTAGCATTATCGTAACTATTTTTATTATGGGGCGGGTTGAAGATAAGAGTATGGACAATATCTTGTCGCTTGTCATAGCATTGGCCTGTATAGCATGCTGGATGATTATCAACTACTTCTTTTATGTGGTAAAGAAAAAAGATACCGTTCACTTTATGAACGATTCGGTTAAATTTTACGAAAACGGCATTTTAAAGCATACTTCATCGCTTAATAATTTAGATGAGTTGATTTGTAAGCCGCTGGATGCCAGTATGCCAAACAAGGGAGTGCGCGATACCACCTTGTATATAATAGTATTATGCGGCTTTTTTGGTATGTCTGGTAGCTTGCTGTTTGTTGTTTTATTTGTGATTTTTATGTATCTTGGGAATATAATCATAAAAATATTTTTTCAGCTGACAACGCAAGGGAATTTAAGTGATTTTACGCCGTTTCCAGCTATTATCATAGACGAGCTGTATTATCCAAATGTCAAATTCGTTACGTATTATCACGCGCTTTGCAAAAAATATTTTATAATTTTTATTTTCGATAAAGACAAATATGCAGAGATCAAAACCTACTTTTTGGATAGAAAAAATATAAATATCGACGAGGTTAAAAAATATTATTTGCCTTAAATTCGTATCGTCAATAATGAGAAGTCTGCAAAATTTAGCTTAAACAAGCGTTGGCTACTTATCTTGAAAAATCAAATTTTATGAACAACTTTAACTCGCTGCGGCGCAAATTTTGCTAGGTTTCGCTCGGTAAATTTGAGTCAAATTTACTCGGATCAAATAAATTTAGTCTTTCGCGCCTCTTACTCTCAAAATCGCGCAGGTTAAATTTAAAGCAAAAGCCTGTCAGCCTAGCTAGATACGCTCAAATTCGTTTAAATTTATTCGCCTCTTGGTTTGGGTAAGTCAAATTTGAAACCAAATTCGGCTCGGGTTGCTTTGGGTGGATTAAAGCTGGAGCCCGGGCCGAGCATGCCTAGCTCGAATTTAGCACAAATTTGCCTGCCGCCTAAGCTTTTGCGGGTCAAATTTAGCTCAAATTTAACCCGCGTAGATTTGCTATTTTCCGTCTTTTTGCTTTTGCGCCAGCTCGATGTAGTAGTCGATTTGCTCGCGTTTTAGGATGCGGATGAAGTTCGTGCTGCCCGCGACTCCCGCAGGATAGCCGGCCGTCATGATATAGGACTTGTCGCGGCTAACAAATCCCAGCTCGGAGGCTTTTTTGATGGTGTTTGCCACGAGTAGATTAAGGTCGTCTCTACCCAGCACGAAAGCCGGTGTCACGCCCCACGCCAGCGTGAGCTGATGGGCGGTCTCCTCGTCGTGCGTGATAGCGATGATGTCTTTATTTGCGCGGTATCTGGCCATCTTTAGAGCCGATTTGCCGGAGCTTGTTATCGAGATGATGCTTTCTACGTCCAGCTGTACGGCCAGTCTAGCCGAGCTAGCCGCGACCACGTCTATGTCGTCGTAGCGCTCGAATTTATCGAATTTATTAAACGGATAAATCTGCTGCGTCTGGACGATGGTGTTTCGCATCGCCTGCACGACGGCGACCGGGTTTTTGCCGATAGCGCTCTCTTCGCTTAGCATCACGGCGTCCGTGCCGTCTAGCACGGCATTTGCCACGTCGCTGATTTCCGCTCTAGTCGCCGTTTCGTGTTCGGCCATACTTAGCATCATTTGCGTGGCGGTGATGACCGGTTTTGAGGCTTCGTTGGCCTTTTTGATGATGAGCTTTTGGATGGTCGGCACCTTATAGTATGGTACCTCGATACCCAGATCTCCGCGCGCGACCATCACGCCGTCGCTAGCCTCTATGATCTCGTCTATGTTTTCTACGGCGTCGAATTTTTCTATTTTTGCGTAAATTTTAGCCCGCGAACCGAAATTTTCTAAAATCTCGCGCGCTTTTACGATATCGTTTGCGTTTTGCACGAAAGAAATAGCGACGAAATCTACGCCGTTAGCCGCGCCAAATCTCATATCCTCGCGGTCTTTTGGCGTGATGACGTCGATGTTGATTTTGGTGTTGGGGAAATTTACGCCTTTATTGGAGTTTAGCGTCCCGTCGTTTTCGATGCGCGCTAGCACCGCTTCGTCTTTTTTGCCGCTGCCCGCGCGCTCTACTTTGGCCCTGATGGAGCCGTCGTAGAGGTAGATGTATTCTCCCTCTTTTAAAAGCGGTAAAATTTGAGGTTGATTTATGCTTAGCTTGTAGCTGTTTTCGCCCGTTTTTTCGCCTAAGATTTCATCTTTATACACTTCAAGCGCATCGCCGGCTTTTAGCCCAAAGGGCTCTTTTAGCTTGCCTACGCGGATTTTTGGGCCGCAGATATCTTGAAATATACCGATCGGGCGCCCGATTTTGGCTTCGACGCGCCTGATTTTTTCGATCGTTTCTTTATGGTACTCGTGCGAACCGTGGCTGAAATTTAGCCTAAACGCGTTTACGCCCGCGAGCGCTAGCTGCTCGATGATCTCTTCGCTTTGGCTTGATGGGCCGATAGTGGCTAGGATTTTAGTTTTTTTCGTCAAATTCGATCCTTTTGTTAAAGTGCTTCATTTTACATCAAATTTGAAAATAAATTTACGTTTTTTCGGGCAAAGAAGAAAATTTAATATTTTTAAAGCGGCTTTAAATTTGCTTAAGTATAATCGCTAAAACTATTTTTAAGGAGCAAAAATGAAAAAGTTTTTAGCACTCTTAGCCGTTTTTGGCCTAGCGCTTGGCGCAAATGCCGCGGACAAGACCTACAAGCTAAAGCTAGCTAGCACTTGGGAGGGCACTACGCCTGTTTTGGGCGATGCGGCAAAAGAATTTAAGCGCGTCGTCGAGACGCTAAGCGACGGTAGGCTAGAGGTGAGGATAGACTATCCCTCTAAGCACAAATCCCCGTTTGGTATCCTAGACTTCGTCAAGGGCGGCCAGTACGACATCGGCTACACGGCGTCTTACTACTACAAGGGCAAGGACGCAAACACTATGTTTTTTACCGCCGTGCCTTTTGGTATGACCGCGACCGAGCTGCGCGCTTGGTATGAGTTTGGCGGCGGCAAGCAGCTAGAGGAAAAAGTTTACGACAAATACAACATCAAAGTTTTTCTAGCGGGAGACACCGGCACGCAAATGGGCGGTTGGTTTAAAAAAGAGATCAAAAGCGTAGATGATCTAAAAGGCCTAAAGATCAGGATCCCCGGCTTTGGCGGCGAGGTTATGGCGCGCGTGGGGGCGACGATAAACACTATCCCCACAGGCGAGCTATACATGGCGCTAGAGATGGGCACGATCGACTCGGTCGAGTGGGTTAGCCCTGCGTTTGATATGGGCCTTGGCTTTCACAAGATCGCTAAATACTACTACACCGGCTGGCAAGAGCCGAGCGGTCAGACTCAGTTTTTCGTAAATAAAAAGACCTACGAGAAGCTACCTGCCGACCTTCAGGCCGTGATCGAGGCTGCGGCTAACGAGGTAGCTAGCATGCTAAATAGCCGATCGTTCTTTGATAATGCCGAATACTGGGCGAAGATGAAGGCCGAGTATCCCGATATCGAGGTTCGTTCATTCCCGCAGGACGTCATGGACGCGCTTAGAAAAGCAAGCGACGAGATCCTAGACGAAGAAGCGGCCAAAGATCCGCTATTTAAGGAGATTTTGGACTCCCAAAGAGCGTTTTTGGCTAAGGCTCGCGAGTGGACGAAAATTTCCGAGTTCTCATATATCCAAAAAACCACAAAATAACCTCTCGTCGCCCCTTTTTAACGGGGCGGCTATCCTTTTTAATTTTGCGTCGTTTCATTTTTTAATCTTTTACTATTTCGTATGCGTGCTTTTGCGCCGTAGCGTCTAGTCGCGGGCATTTTGACGCGGCGTTTGGCTTAGATTTTAGCTAGCGGTTTTACTTTAAATTTGCTTTGCGTTTTTGCGCTAAATCGCGATAAATTTAGGGTTTCGCCGCGTATTTGGTTAAACCTTGCGCCTTGTAAACGACTCGGTTTAGAGCTGGCTTAAATTTTAATTTGCCATGATTTGGATTATTTTTGCGGCGCTTTGTTTAGGATTTTTGGGCGTTGAGAGATTAAATTTTGATTGCCGCGCGGGTTTGGTTTTAGCCTCGCCCTGGCAAAAATAGCCGCCCAGTAAATTTAAGCTAAAGTCCCGCTTGGTACTTGCTGATTTAAACGACTCGCATTTCTTTGCGTTGGCGTAGCCGCAGATTAGTAAATTTACGCTCGTTAAGCTGAAATTTAACGCCGCCGCTAAGTAAGGCTAAAACGCGGACAAGACAAACCGCAGCTGTTTTATTTTTGGGTTTGCCAGCGTTTATGCAGGTCGTTTGTCCGTAAAAATCCAAACTCGCGAGTTAAATTTACTCGCCGTCCGCGACGACTCGTTTTACCCAAAAATCGGCTAAAGATTAAATTTAAACGGCAAACTCGGCGGCGGCGGGGCGAACTCAAATTTAGAAAACTTACGGACAGCGCGGCGGTAAATTTAACTTTGGCGAAGTGGGCGGATGAAAATAAACCGACAAGTACGGGTTGCGTGCTTAAATCGCGCAAGGCTTAGATACAAATTTATCGCCAAATTCGGCGCGCCGCGGCTAAAATTTGCGCTAAACGGCACGCGACAAACCTAGGTAACCGCGCGGACGACTTGCTTAGAGCCGCTTAAATTTAAAGGAGACGAAAATTAAAACCTCGCTCGCAAATTTACAGTCGCTAGCGGCTTGGCCGAGGTTGTCTGTTTTAGGAAAGCTAGGCGCAAATAACGGCTTGAATAAAATCGCGAGATTAAAGACTAAATTTTTAAGAGTTTGAGACGGAAATTTACGAGGCGGCGCCGGTAAATTTATAGCTCGGTTCTACTATCAAGCGCTTTCATAAGCGACAGAAGGTCGATATTTTCGAGATTTACGCCTGTTGGTACGCCTTGGGCTATCTTGCTAAATTTAACGCCCAAATCGCTTAGCTTGTCTTCTATAAAGACCATCACCGCATCGCTACTAAGCCCCGGCGTTAGTGCGAAAATAATTTCGGTTACGCCGTTTTGGCGGATGATTTCGCGTAGTTTTTCGGTTTGCGTCTGTGTTATCTCTTCTAGCACGAAGTAGCGACCGCGGTATATCGCGCTTTGCTCGAAAACTAGGATGTCTTTTGGGCTTTCGACGACGGCTAGTAGCTCACTGTCGCGAGTTTCGTCGCTGCAAACGTCGCAAATCTCATCCTCGCTAAGTCCGCCGCAAATTTGACATTTACCCGTAAACCTTACGGCGTCCTCGATGCTTTGGGCTAGTTTTAGTCCGCCTAAGTTATCTTTTAAGCATACGTGATAAGCGTAGCGCTGGGCCGATTTTTTACCCACGCCCGGCAACCGTTCGAATGCCGCCACGAGCTCGTTAAATTTCTCAAGCCCCTTTTTCAACGCTTTCCTTCTTCAACGTTTTCTTTCGGTTTGGTGCAGATTTTAAACACGTGGTAGCCGTCTTCGTAGGAGTATTTTAGGCTAAATTTATGCATCTGGCAGATGTGGTCGATGATGTAAAGACCAAGCCCCATGCCGCCGCTTTTGTTGTCTTTTTCGCGGATAAAGGCTTGCAAATAATACTCGATGGGCTTTTGTAGCGGCTCGCCGAGGTTTTTTACGACGATGCCGTCTTTGTCGCAGATAACCTGCGCCTTTTTGTCGTCGGCGTATTTTAGCGCGTTATCGATGAGGTTTTTGATCGCTAGCGAAAATAGCGCGAAATCTACGCGCAGTAAGACGTCTTGCCTGATATCGACGCTTACTTTTTCTTCGAATTTTTCCATCATCAGCATATCGCGCGCCTGTTCTAAGATATTTGAAAAGTAGGACTCCTGATAGTTTAGCGCGTAGCTTTTGGATAGCAGCTGTTCGATCTTGCCAAACTCGTTTATGAGCATATCAAGCCGTTCAAATATCGCTATCAGGCGGCTTTTTTGCGTTTGGCTCTGTACCATTTCCGATACTATGCGACCTTTGCCGATGGGCGTTTTTAGTTCGTGCATTATCGTGCGCAAAAAAAGCTGGCGCGAGCGAATCAGCTCTTTTATCTTGCTAGCTGCGGCGTCAAATTCTATCGCGACTTTGGCTATTTCGTCGTTGGAGTCGGGTTTGGCTATATTTACGTCCATATTTCCGGCGCCGAATTTTCTGATGTCGGAGCTTAATTTTTTTAGCGGCATCAGCGAGTTCATAACCGAAACGTAAAGCGATACTAAAAGCGCCGTAGTGAGAATAAAGCCTACCCATATCGGGTCGTGGATGTTTTTTGCGGCGTCGCGTTCGAGTAAAATTTGAAACCGCGGGTTTTTGTTTTGTAGATAAAGTCCAACCTGAAAAAGCAGTGACTGAAAAAGCCCCAGTGGGGTTTGTTTGGCGAAGACTACTTTGCCGCCGTTTGTGATGTCGGCGGCAAATTTATCGTTTTTAACGTAGGTAAGCCCGAAATTTTTAAAATAAACCGTCAAATCGCTAGGAGGATTTGATTTTTCAAACGATGCGACGAGATAGTTTATCGCGCTTAGCTGCTTTTGCTTTATCTTGTCTAGAGTATTATCTAGCTGGATGCTGGCAAAAGTATAAAACAAAACGCAAACTAGCGTCAGCGCGATGGCGAAAACTACCGAAATTTTCGTCGTTAAGGAGTATCTCATCCTATGAGTTTATAGCCTATGCCGCGTACCGAAAATATATGCTTAGGCGCTTTTGAGCTGTCGCCGATCTTTGTTCTTAGTCTGCCGATGATGACGTCTAAGCTTTTTGAGTCCTTGTCTTTTAAGCTTTTGCAGTTATAAACAAGCTGCTCGCGAGATACCGAAAAGCTGTGTTGCTTTATGAGATAGCTTAAAATTTCATATTCTGCCGGCGTTAGCGTGAGGCTTTCGTTGTTGTAGTAGATCTCGTGCCTGCGCTCGTCTATCCTAAACAGCGTCTCGACTGCCTCTTCTTGCACTTCGTTGCTCTTTTTGTAGCGGCGGATTAGGCTCATGATGCGCGCGTACATCTCTTTTGGATCGTAAGGCTTTGGCAAATAATCGTCCGCGCCTAGCTGTAAACCAACTACCTTATCGCTGATGTCGCTTCGAGCCGAGGAGATGATGATAGGGATGTTGTATTTGCTGCGAATTTCTTTGCAAACCTCAAGCCCGTCCATACCGGGTAGCGTAAGGTCTAGGATAAGTAAATCGAAATTTTTAATCCCGGCGCTTAGTCCTAGATAAGGGTCTTCGAAATTTGTTACTTTGATATTAAAATCGCTCAAATACTCGGATAGAATTTGCGCGAATTCCGGATCGTCTTCAATCATTAAAACATTAATCATTTTAGGCCTTTCAATATAGATTTAACGAAAATGATTATAACCAAAAAATGTTAAATTTTCGTCTAAATTTACTAATCTCGTTTAAAATTCTCCCTTGCTTTGAAATTTTAGAAATAATAAGCTAAAATCGCCCCTTTAAATATATAAAATTTAGGAGATTTTGTGGAAATAGACTACTACTATATTTTATAAATCAGAAAAAATAGCGACTCTGAAACCATAAAAAAAGCATTTAGAAAGCTTGCCCTAAAGTATCATCCGGACCGCAATCAAGGCGATAAAGACGCCGAAGAAAAATTTAAAAAAGTAAACGAAGCCTATCAGGTACTAGGCGACGAGCAAAAGCGCGCGATATACGATAGATACGGCAAGGCCGGGCTTGAGGGCAGGGGCGG